>JAWOGN010000336.1:0-10859 GCA_046496815.1 Desulfatiglandaceae bacterium | reverse complement strand
GATGTGACAGATGATCCCAGAATTCAGTACCCCGAGGAGGCGGTAAAGGAGGGCATTTCCTCGATTCTGTCTGTGCCGATTGTTTTGCGGGAAAAACCCATTGGGGTCCTGCGAGTTTATTCGGCCGAACCTTGGGAAGCCACCCTGGAAGATGTAAATTTTGCACAGGCTGTCGCCCAGATTGCCGGCATGGCCTTGGAGATGTCTCGTCTTTACAAAGGGCTAAAGGATAGCATCGAGATTTTAAAGACGAAGCGGGCTTCAAAGACTTCGAAATCCGAAAGATAGACTCATTTTTATCGTGACTGCAGATAAGTACGGCATTTTGAACGCAATCCGTTAATGTGCATCCAGGAGGCGCATCATCGGAAAGCCATACAAAATATGGCCACTTATCCCAACAGGACCGTGTCCTTTTGGGAGCCGTGCCCATCAGCCGGCTCGCAGATGGGATATCTGAGAAGGACAAATCAATCACCCATGCAACCACGCGTAAAACGGGGAGGTGGTACCATGTATTTTATGAATATTTGTGCCTGGGATCCAAAGGATAAAAAAAAGGTAAAAAAGAAAAGGAAAAAATATGCGAATGTGGCGAGTGTTGCCGTATTGGCGGCCGTATTTTGTGTTTCGGGTTGGGCTGTTGCAGGTCCTGAAAAACGGAGCACTGCCGTCCCGAAGACGGGCCAGACCATGTCGTATGATACCGGCGACGACGGTGACCTTCAGAAGGGCACTGCTTGGCCCAGTCCGCGGTTCACGGATCACGGCGATACCGTCACGGACAACCTGACGGGTTTGATGTGGGTCAAGGCCCCCCATTCCCTGAAGGGTAATACGGGAGGGCAGACGTATCACGGCGCCATTGCTTTTTGTAACGGCCTCAACTATGCGGGCTATTCCGACTGGCGACTCCCGAACGTTCGAGAGCTCCATAGCCTGATAGATTATGGATGTTACTATCCCGCACTCCCTTCGGGCCACCCGTTCCCCGGCGTCCGATCGTCAAACTACTGGTCGAGTACGACGCACGTAGGTTATGCGGACCGCGCGTGGTTCGTGTTCCTGTACCACGGCAACGTGAGCCTCAACGTGAAGTCGACGAGTTACGACGTCTGGCCCGTCCGCTCCGGAGAGTGAGGAGTTTTGATGACGGACAGACCGTTGAGGTCGCCGAATTTATCTCGCTTCCATTTGCCGCTTTCCTTTTACAGTCAAATTCATTTCTATGCTCAAACTTTATTTTCAAGGAGGTGGTTTTTCCGGTCAACAGCAAACGCTTCAAAAACATCGGATTCATATCGACAAGAATTGCAAGAACCGACGGTGTCTCCCTGGAGATTGAAAAATGGGCAAGCGTTCTGGAGAGGAACGATTACGTATTGGCCGGGGTCGAACCAAGCTACTTGATTGATATTCATAGGTTATCTTTCCAAAGGTAGGTGTTTTTAAGCCTTAGAACCTCATTTTCATACCCCAAAATGCCCTTGATTCGCAATGGTGATTTTTCTCCAGTCATTCCCCGAAAAGGCAATGTCTTATCACCATCACCGCTATGGACATTCGCTTCAAAACACGCTATCTTATTTTTTTCTTTCAGCGGAACCTGTCGTTTGCGCAACCCGCATCACAACCATGCTACCCTGATCGAGGGAACGATTGAGAGATGTGAACACCGGTAGATGCCCTCAATAGAGCCTCTGGAGGATTCCGGCGGACCCGTGGCGGCACTTATCTTCCAGGGCGTTTGCCAGAAAACCCGAAGGACGGGAAAATGTATACGCTTGATGCTACCAAAAACATTTTGACGGAGACCGTATGATGGGAGCATTTCGGTTGATTCTACTTGTAGTTTTCTTGGTTTCATTTGAACTGGCTCTTACAGGAAGACCGGAAGCTGTCGGCACCCCAAAAGAAAAGTCTTACGAAGAGAAACATGTGAGATTTCGATGGGCTTTGGGCGCCTTATTTATGTCCGAAAAAAAGCCTCGATTGGTATCAGTTGAACACAATACAGTATTGAAAAGCGGCGATCAGCTCAAGGCATTCCTGGAGCTGCGAGAAAAGTGTTATGTCTATTTGGTCTATCACAGCGCTCAGGGAGAGGTTCTGCTGTTGTTCCCTCCCACTACGGATGAATTGTCCGGGGGTTTTGAGGGAAAAAATCATTACTATATTCCGGAGGGAGAAAAATGGTTCGAATTGGACAACCATACAGGTAAAGAAACGTTTTATCTAATGGCCTCGATGGAGCGCCTAATGAAACTGGAGGCACTGTTCAGGAGGTATGCCTCACTTTCGACTGCGAAAAAGAGGGATTGTAGGGACCAAATTCTTGCCGAGATCCAAGATTTAAAACGGCGGCATCGACAGTTCAAGACAGCTGCAGAACGACCGGTGCAGATCGTTGGCGGGATTCGCGGGGGTGATGAGATTCCAAAAGCGGCCGGCTTTGATCCAGCCTCCATGGCGGTTGAGATATCTGCTCAGAAATTCTATAGCAAAACCTTCACCATTGACCATCAGTAAGAAAAAGAAACTGCTTTTTACCCTTTGTTTGATTATAGGCTCCTTTATTGCGGCCCACCTTTGTTTTATTCTCCTGCCCGATGTCTTTGAAACATGGAATGCCCAGACAGTTGATGAACTCTTTGTGCTTCGATCCTCCATCAAGGAGCTTCAGCCACAATATGACTCAACAATCGCCCACGTGGACCTGAACAACAGCAGTCTCCGAAAAGTCAAAAGTCCCTATGTGCATCGATCCCAATTTGCACAGGTAATCAGGAATCTTGCATCAATGAATGCGTCTGCTCAAGTCTTTGATTTTGTCTTTGCCGCTCCGATAGAGGAAAATGGCGATGCGGCACTCATCGAAGCGACGGAAACAGCGGGGAACGTCTATTTCGGTTTGGCCATGGAATTGCGGGAAAACAATGTCCCCCCGATGACAGCTTCGAAAGACCCTGAGAGCGCCCGTTATCTCGATAAAACGAAATGGGATGTGGCTGTAAAAGGAGATCCATACGGATTTTATGTTTGCGGCGACACGCTGCTTACCTTCTTAAAGCTTGCCTCTGCTTCACGCGGACTGGGGTCTCTTAGTGTGAAGTTCGACCGGGATGGTGTCCTCCGCAGGGTGCCGCTGCTTGTGCGCTGTGAAGATGCCTTCTATCCGAGTCTATATTTTCGAGTCATTTGTGACTATTTAGATGTACTTCCGGAAAAAATTATCGTTGAGCCGGGAAAACGCATCACATTAAAAGATATCAAGAAACCTGAAGAGACGGTTCCGCATGATATCCAAATTCCGATTGACCGATACGGGAACATGATAATCAATTACATTGGACCATGGGAGCGAATGGACCACTACAATTTTGCCGACATTCTGTTGGCCTCGGAAGACCGCGAGGAACTTGAAATGTGGAGAGAGGAGCTTAAAGGTAAAATTCTGGTGGTCTCAGATGTTTCCACAGGGTCCACAGACCTTGGACCGGTGCCAACAGATGCCAACTATCCCTTAAGCGGGGTCCATGCCACTGTCATGCATGGCATCCTGACAGAATCATTCCTCAGAGAACTCTCCAAGCTGGAAATGCTTGTGGTCGAGCTTTCCCTCTTGATGATCGTTCTGCTCCTCTCTTTAAGGTCTTCTTCTTATTATTTTTCCTTTGGAACCATTTTGGTCTCTGCTTCATACGTGGGTCTATTCGCCGCGGCCTTCTTTTATGGACACCTGATTTTTCATATCATCCGACCGCTGCTGATGATGGCCTTTGCCACGATTTCTATCCTGATTTATCGTTATGTAACAGAAGAAAAAGAAAAGCTCGAGGGCTTTCGACAAAGAGATTTTGTCAGGGCCACCTTTGGTCGATATCTCAGCAGTGAAGTTGTTGATGAGCTGCTGGACTCACCTCAAGGGCTAAAAATGAGCGGGGAAACTCGTGAAATCACGATTTTGGTATCTGACTTGCGAGGTTTTACATCACTTTCATCCAACCTGTCTCCTTCTGAACTGATCCCGATTATTAACCGCTACTTTGAAGCGATGACAGATGTCATTTCGAGATACCGCGGGACCGTAGATGAGTTGCAGGGGGATGGCATCCTTGTGTTCTTTGGAGCACCCCTGTCTAGCTTTGACCATCCGGAACGTGCGGTTGCATGTGCTATTGAGATGCAAAACAAAATGGTGGAAGTCAATGCAGCGCAGCGAAGGGAAAATCTACCAGAGCTTGCCATGGGTATCGGCATTAACACAGGGGAGGTCATCGTCGGCAACATTGGGTCAAAAAATCGGTTAAAGTACGGTGCAGTGGGCACTGCGATCAACTTAGCTTACCGCATTGAGTCCTGTACCAAAGGCGGACAGATTCTGATTAGCCCGGCGACATATCAGAAGGTGCAACCGTTCGTCCACATTCGTGATGATATGAAAAGGAAGTTTAAGGGAATCAGAGATCCGATGAATATATATGATGTCGATGGAATGGAAGGAAAATATCAACTTTCATTGCTTTAGACAGTCGCAGGTTACTCGATTCCAAAAAACCGTTTCTTTCAGAGGCGGGACGTCCCCGCCCCTTTTTACTTTACAGTTCGCACAGGCTTTACATAAAATTTTTTCATTTGACACCAAGCTTCATTTTTTGTTGCAACTTCAGTAATACCGCCTGCCTTGAAATCTATGGCATAAAAAATGCCGCAAGATTGCATGTAATGCATTCCTCTGGGACGATCCAGATTCAAGTGCACCGATTGGGTGTCATCAAAAAGAGGACTGATATGAAGCCCTTTTTGATTTTTTGATCGCTCCAAGAGGGAGCACAGCTCTTCAAGTGTCGGTATTCGCCAATCATTGTACCCTCCAAATCCTTTATCATTCAGTTCTGATATGTATTTTTCCGCCCAATGATATTGATATAGTTTTGAAGAGCTGTCTTTTCCCCACATCAATCCCGTCATTCGATCCGTTAAGGTTCCATCACCGTTATCCAGAAAGTCATTGGGGAAATCCCCCGTTTCATTCATTTTTCGGACATAAAAATTGTGGGCTTCAATCATCTTCTTTACATGCTTCATGGTCAGGGCTTCTTGAGTATCTCTGAGTGCTATTCTCTTGATTTCTCCGGCTAATTCTTCTTTGGGGACATAGGCCAAAGGCTTATTCTCAGTCTCTTTCGGCTTTGCATCAATGATGGCTACAGTCCTCTGTTTGCTTTCAGATTTTATTCTTCTCAGTTCTTCCTCGAGTGCCTTCCGCTTGGCCGCCTCCTGCTGAAGCTTTTCCTCCCATTGTTTCGTCTTTTCTTCAAAAGCTTCCTTAGAGGATAAGTCTCCCGTCTGCATCTTTTCATTCGGGGACGCGGCTTCCGGGGCTTTCAGTTCTTCCTGAAGACTTTTTCCACCCTCTGGCGGAGCATCGTTTTCCTGATGTCGCCTTTTTCCCACTGCCGCTTCTTTCTGCTGAATTTGTATGGGCACAAAAATGAAGTCTCCCCGATCAAGATCCGGGTTGTTGATCTTCCCATACTGTGGATGTTGCCGACGGTGGGTGTAATTGACAACCTTTTCAGAGAGGTACATGCCCAGTTCGGAGCCGGTTATATAGCCGTCACCCGTAAGATCTGCATCCCCTTCCAAGCCAATCAAGAAGCAACGTTTGAACATACTTTTGTCAGGCACCTGCTCATCTTCCCGGCCGGCTGTTATGTACTGCCTCACGGGTAAAGTGCTTTTCTCCGTGATCGCAGCAGGCACCGCCCTTACCAAAGCAAACAGAGAGCCTGAAAAGCAGGAATCGAACAGCATCAAAACATGCCTGGCTTTGATTCTCAAAGAGACCGATTCAATATCTCTCATGCTGATCGCATGGGTGCCGAAACCCATAGGGTTCCGGTTTAACAACGGACAGTCTTTGGGAATGATGTACCCCATCTTGGTTTTATCCGCCAATGTCTCGGTTTCACCGTGCCCGGCATAGTAAAATAGAAGGGCTCGAGACGTTTCATTTCCCATGTGATAGACCATCTCGTTCAAGACCGTGCGCATTTCACGATACGTCGGGTCAAGAACCAGTTTCACTTCAAAACCAAGCGCCTTCAACCTTTTTGCCACTTCCACGGCATCATTGGCTGCATTGGGAAGCTTGGGCCACCACTCGTAATTGCTGATTCCCACGATAAGGGCATGGTAATCTTTATATAGGTATAGATCTTCACCATACTTATCCGTGACGCGAATGCCTCTTGGTGTGGATAACCCTATGGTCGGCAGTATGAAAAAAAAGATACCTGCAACCGAAAGAAAACAAGAAAGCCTTTTCATGGGAGACTCCTTTGACCACTACTTCCGAATTTGTGCAAGCGCAAAATAAACAAACTTCATGGTCTCGTTACACGTCGTCACCCCGGTGAAAACCCAGATGAATACCTGACGGCCGGAATCCAGGCCCTCCTTAACCGGCTGGCGAGGCTGGATCCGGACTGTAGCCCATCCCGCACGCGATGTGCGACCGAAATGATGGAAATGGCTGATTTCCGACTTCTTACGAGTCCATCAACATTCTCTACATTCTTATTGTTGATGCGCCGCATACGCATCCAAGAGCCTACGAATCATCTTTTGGTATTGGGTGTTATACTTTCTTGCTTCCTCTTTAAAGAAATCGACACTGGCTTTACTCAGAGAAATGGTGACCTTAACCGTTTCATCTTTTACTGCCAGCGCTTCGGGTGAGGGTAAAATGTCAGATATCGCGGCTACCTTTCTCATAGGCCCGTCAGTGCATTCTGCTTTGTTTTTCATCTATCTTCTATCCTTTCCGCCAATGCGCAGAACTAACAATGCCGGTTTTGTATTGTCGAGAAATGAAACGGAACCCTATGATTTTACCGGCCGCTTTGCCCAGACAGCACTTTTTTCTCATCGCTATGTTCCAGATCTTCTAAAATGACACAATTTTTCAGCAAAAAATGCAACCCGGCTTAGATTAAATGAGACGCCATGTTTCTTTTGACTCAACCGATTCCTTTTATCACCCCATTCACAAGCAGTCGGTTTTCCTATAACACAAATATATATAAGGGCCATTAAGGTATGTCAATATATTTATATGTCTTTTTATATGGCTCACTGTCCATCAACCCAATCTGAGCGATAATTTCTCTTGGGTGTTGGGATACGCAATGCCTCCCTCAGGCCAGGCCCCAGGCCCCGGGTCGCCAAGTGAAGTGCTTGTATTCAGGACGAAAGGAGTTTGGAATTAGGCGGTTTTTGGCCTTAGAATGATGTTTTTGACCCCCAAAACCCTATTCTAAGGGTACCGCTATATGCCGAGGGCGAACAGCCATTATATACCTGGGTATGTGTGTCACATTACCCACCGGTGTCACAAAAAGGAATTTCTGCTAAAATTTGCCAGAGACCGACGCCGATACCTGCAGTGGCTTTTCGAAGCCAAGAAGCGCGTCGGTGTGAGCGTGCTCAACTATATGGCAACGTCCAACCACGTCCACCTCCTTGTCAGAGACAACGGCGAAAGAGACGTAATCCCTAATTCCATTCAACTGATTGGAGGAAAGACTGGTCAAGAATTCAATCAAAGGAAGAATCGGAAGGGGACATACTGGGAAGATCGTTATCATGCGACGGCCGTGGAAACAGGTAGCCACCTGATTCAGTGCCTTCTCTATATCGATCTCAATATGGTTCGTGCAGGGGTCGTAGGCCACCCTTCGGAGTGGCCATTGAGTGGTTACAATGAAATTCAGAGACCCAGGGAGCGATATGCATTGGTATACTACGAGGGGTTAAGGAACCTACTGGACTTCAAGGAAATGCCAGATCTTGCTGATGCCTATCGAGGCTGGATTGAAGATGCCTTGAGCGGGATTTGGACATTTGCGGGACGGAAAATGGACGGAGAGCGTCGCAGTGGGAGCGAAATGTTTGTGACCGCGACGAAGGAGAAACTTGCGATAAACTACACCATGACAGAGTGATCGGATTGCTTCGTCACATCAATCGCAGGATGAATGGCGCGCCATTCTGAGGTCCGGCGTCCGACCTGCCAGAAATTCCCGGGGCATCGCCTTGGGTTCAGCGCGCCCGCCGAGAGAAGCAACCTAGCGCCTTTCAGTCGGTTTCTTTTTGACAATCGATTTTTATCGCAAAAACAACGCTTGCCAGCACAAGCAAACTCACACCCACAAAGACAGGACTGTATCCTGTACCCTTGATCAAAAAACCGGCCGAAAGCGGAAACACGGTGGTCAGGATGTTTCCGGCGCCCGAAATGCCGGCATATGTCGCTCGGTTGTCATCGGTTGATATATCCAGGAGAATCCCTTCGATGGCGGTCTTGTAGGTCGCCATGAAAATACCGGAAAAAATGAAAATGAAAGGGTATACGCGGGGCAACCCTTGAAGTGCTAACGCCGCGATGGGGATCGCGGCCGCGAGAGACATGCTTACCAGAAGTAAATAGCGGTATTTGAACCGCCTGGAGAATTTCAGCAGGAAGAAACCGGCCGAAAGCATGCCTATGGTTTTTAGCAACAGGAAGTTACCGATGATCGAACCGGAAATCCCGAAACTCTCCTTTGCCAGGTAGATCAGGAACGGCAGCACACTCAGGCCCAGCCCCAGGCTGTTGATTAGGAGCAGGTAGAACTTGAGATTCCTGTCTGATTTCATCGCCTCGGGGATCATTGCGAAAAACTTAAGGAGGCTGGTTCTCTCCCGCCCTCTTGTGGGCGTCTCTTTCAGGCGCCAGAACCCCAAAGAAGCGGTTAAAAGCAATCCGCCCGCCAAGAGAAAAAGCAGAGCATAGTTACCGGGAAACTGAAACAATACGAGCAACTGCCGCACGGCCACAGCCGATATAAAAATCCCGATACTGAACACGATCTGTTTTGCTGAAAGAAAAGCCCTTCTGGCCGCTCCATGCAGTGATTTCCCCACGATGTCCACGTAGGAAATATTCGCGAAAGCGCCGCTAAACGAGAACTGGGAAATAAAAACAAAAATAAGAATTATAAGGAGCCCTTCGGCGAGCAGATCCGAATAAAAAAACAGTGCGGACAATGCAAAAAGAGCAGCGATGCGCAGGTTGATACCCAGGAGAAGGAATTTCCTTTTTCTGGGCCGGTGGGAAATAAAACCGGCAAAAATCAGCTGCAGAAAGGTGGATCCTCCCAGCATTATGGCCGTCATCAGCCCCAGGTGGATCTCCCCACCCCCAGCGTTTATAAGCATCGCGGGGATGATCGTATCCACATCCATGAAGTTGGATGCCAGCGCCAGGAAGATCGCATGCCACAGCAGAGCGCCGAAATTGACCGACGGTCTGTCTTCTGAATCTGTCATTGATCACCAAATTCGGTTTGCAACCAACAGGCGAAACCTGTTCATTTCACGGCAGTCATAAGCCCAGACTCGGTGGGCCCGGACCAGGGAATATGTTTTATTCCACTGAAACCCGCGGCCTCGAGCATCGCAGTGATCTCCCCTTCAGTATAAGCCCTGCCATCCTCGGTGTTAACCAACATATTCAACGAAAACAGCGCCGGGAAAAGCGGCTGAGTCCGGTTTTCATCCAGGATGAATTCGTGAACGACGATCATGCCGCCGGGCTCAAGCGCCCGCCAGGCCTTCTCCATCATCCGCCCGCAGGCATTGTAGCCTTCTCCGTGAAGCACGTGGGACATCCACAGGACATCATATCCCTGAGGTAGTTCCTGCTTCAGGTAGTTCCCGCCCTCGAAGCGCACGCGGCCGGCAAGGCCGAAACGCTCGATTATTTTTTCGGCGAACGGCCGCGTAGTATCGAAGTCGAACACCGTGGCTTCGATTTCCAGGTATCTCAGGCAGAAATGGATTGCATAGGAGCCGGTGCCCCCTCCCATGTCGAGAAGTCTCCTGCGGCCCGAAAGATCCACATTCTTCACCAGGTCAGGAGCTGCGACCGAGGCCATGTTGAACATTCCCATCAAAAAGGCTTCCCGTTCAGATTCGTCTTTGAACGGTTCGTCATCGTCGGCACCGCGGACAGGCCTGCCGGTCCGCACGCTGTGGTCGAGCCTTCGCCAGAGACCTGTGAGATGGTGGTGGTGAAGAAAAATATAACCGATATAGCTGGGGGAGGATTTCGACAGGAACTTTGCCGCTGCTTCGGTATTGGTGTAGGAATCGTTTTCTTTTAAAATCAGTTTCATCGCGGCCAACGCATCCAGCAACCGGGATGCCGCATCCCGGTCGAGGTTAAGCCGTTCCGCAATATCTCCCGCCCCGAGCGCCTGATCGTCTATAACGGTGAACACGTCGAGTTTCACTGCAGCATGAAGCGTCCCCGTTTTCCAAAAATAGCCCGACAGCTTGAGCAGCGTACCTGGGTTCCATTCATTTTGCATAATCAAGCACCTTTCGTTGCTTTTCAAATCGAGTGTTTAATCGTTTCCTCCGACCGACTCCTCCTAGCCTTCATCAAATACTTATGCCCTTTTTGTGTGATGGATACAACATTTTCATCCTAAACACACGTGAATAAAGGCCGGTTGGAGTTGTGCTGCGGGGGATTCGTCGGGGAGACGTTGCTTCAAACGAAAACCCGAGCCAAAAGTGAGTGAAGTAAAAAAAAGGCCCCGTGTCAAGGCCCCGGCCCGGACCAAGTGAAGTGCTTGTATTCAGGACGAAAGGAGTTTGGAATTAGGCGGTTTTTGGCCTTAGGATGACGTTTTTGACCCCCAAAACCCTATTCTAAGGGTACCGCTATATGCCGAGGGCGAACAGGCATTATATACCTGGGTATGTGTGGCACATTACCCGCCGGTGTCACAAAAAGGAATTTCTGC
>JAWOGN010000244.1:0-3465 GCA_046496815.1 Desulfatiglandaceae bacterium | reverse complement strand
AATCAAGACTGGCGGAAAAGTCAATCGAATTTTTCCCATGCAAGCGCGGACGTTTACTTGACTTCGCTCTTGTTGTCACGCTTTTGAGAAAACCCACTTTTCAGTTTGTACCGAAAACCGCTTTTTATGCGGATGAAAAAAAATGATAGGTCGCAGGCCGATCCTGTTTACTGAATTCAATAATTCTCATGGGAGGTTAAATTTCCTATTGAAAGTAATATATCATACTATAAAGCACATTAAGAATTAAAATATTGTTGAATTTTCTACATTATCACTTTATGAAGACAAAATAGAATTAACACTCTCGTAAAAGATCGGAAATCATCTTTTTCTGTCATTGCGGTGCAGACCAGAATCCAGTCTTTTCAGTTAATTAAGGAGGGGCTGTAACTCCGTTCGGAGATCCCGCATTCATCTGGATTTTCAACGGGGTGACGACTCTTTACGATTTCATCAGAATTACGTCTTGCATAAAAAGATGGTTCTGAATAAGGACTTTGCCCTGACAGGCGACATGGCAAAAACCTCTTCACCAATTCGCGCGTGATACCACCATGAAGGAGCGGAGAAAACTCGAACGGTTTGATCTTCAACTTCCCGCGGAGATAGAAGTCGAGCGCGGAAAAAAGCACATCCGGAACCTTTTCACGAAGAATATATGTGCGGGGGGCGCCTTTTTCGAAACTTCAGATCCCCTTCCTTTGGACACACGGGTCAAGATTGATCTGGTGGCACCCACACGAGTTCAAATCATAGTCGTGGGATCCGTCTGCAGATCCGAGCCGGGCGGCATGGCCATCCAATTTGATGAAGAGTACAAGCTCCTGCCTCTGGCTCCTGCATAAACGACTCCATGTTCGAACATCGCCTCGCAAAATTTCGGCCTGAAGAAACCGAGACAAAACGTTCCGATCGGAAAACTCCATAGGAGAATCGGCTCAAGAGATCAAATCCTAAATGAGATGCCTTGAGAGACTGGGAAAAAGCAACGTTTTCGAAAGGACGGTATTCAGATGGGGGGTGGCGGGTATCTTGCTCGTCACCCCCCTTCTTGTTATCGCCATGATTTCCCATCGATTCGACTACGATCTGAACGATCTGAGCAAGCCGATTCTATTGACCGTCGGACTGTTGATGACGTCCGGGTTCTTTTACCTCCTCATCGTGACACTCCCCCACTTTAGGGTTTCCCCCCAAAGCGGGAGTTGGCTGCTATGCATATTCCTGTTGGGACTTCTCCCCCGGCTCGCCATGTTCACATCCATCCCTGTGCTGGAAGACGACCCCTATCGCTATTTGTGGGATGGGGGCGTTTCGGCCAACGGCTTTAATCCGTATCGGTATTCGCCCCAAGAGGTTCTGGACAAAAATGCCCGGCACATCCCGGCTGCGCTTCGCCGATTGGCGATGGATGCCGACCCCATTCCAAAAAGAATTAATTACCCCTGGCTGAGGACCATCTACCCGCCACTGACCCAATGCGCCTTCGAGCTTGCGCACCGGATCACCCCATGGAGCTTGCCGGCGTGGCGACTGGTGCTGCTCCTGATGGATCTTCTAACGCTCACCATGATTTTCAAAATCCTATGCAGACTGAACCTTCCCTTGACGGGACTCGTAATCTATTGGTGGAACCCCCTCCTCATCAAGGAAATCTATAATTCCGGACACATGGACGTGCTGATTTTTCCGTTTGTCCTGGCGGCGCTGTACTTCTCCATCCAGCGGAGGCACTTGTTTGCAGCAGGCGCGCTGGGTCTGGCCGTCGGTGTGAAATTTTGGCCTGTCGTTCTCCTCCCGGTCGTTTTAAGACCGCTTTTGCGAAAGCCCAAACGCCTGGTTCCGGCGGTTTTGACTTTCGGATGCATCTCCACCGGTGTGCTTTTGCCCTTTCTTCTCAGCGGTCTGGGCCCCGGATCCGGCTTTGTGGCGTACCAAAGATCCTGGGAAATGAATGATGCCTTATTCATGGTCATTCTTTGGGTTGCCCAACACATGCAGGAACTTTTGAACACCCATGCTTTCTCTGCTCAACGCCTCGCGCGCGCCCTCGTGGCAGCCATCCTATGCTTCTGGACCTTCTGGGTCGTAAGAAAAGCGGATGATGATCCCCTTGAGACCAGCCGGAGGTTCCTCCTTGTGGTAGCCGCCCTGTTTCTCCTCAGCCCCACGCAGTTTCCGTGGTATTCCCTGTGGCTCTTGCCCTTTCTCACGATCCATGCCCGCACTTCGCTTCTGCTTCTCACGCCGCTGCTGTCGCTTTACTATTTGCGGCCCTATTTCAGCGCAAGAGGGATGGCCGGCATTCACGATAACGGCATCGTCTGGTTGGAGTTTGTGCCCGTCTGGATTCTGTTGGTCCGGGAGTACTTCAAGCGTCGTAGATCATCTTTGAGATTTTGTATCGATGTAGACTCTTGAAAAAAACCCGTTAGCGAAACAGGGGGCCGCTGGGGGTTTCAAAGAGCTAAATTGATACGAGATTTTTTTGTTTGACTGAATATTGATGAAATCGTAAAAAGTCGTCACCCCGTTGAAAACCGGGATCCAGCCCTACTTAAATAACTGAAAAGACTGGATTCCGGTTTTCACCGGAATGACGGAAAAAGCTGATTTTCGACTTTTTACGAGACTATCAATGTTGCAGGTAATTTATTTTCGCCCTACCGGCAGGGGCAGGTCGTTCAAAGTGCGCCGGTGGAGACGCGCATTGTGGATATTTCTCGTAAAACGACAAAAATGAGGAGAAGAATCGATGTCTGGAAACATTCGGTGGTTGGGTCACGCCTTCGTAGAGTTCAAAACAGCCGACGGCAAGGTTATCCTATTCGACCCTTGGACCAAGGATGACGGAAATCCGGCCTGTCCCATCGCAACCGCTGAAATCGAACGGGCGGACCTGGTGCTCCTCAGTCATGACCATTTTGACCATGTCGGCTCGGCCGTTGAGATCTGCAAAAAAACGGGGGCACTGCTGGGCGGCCCGGTTCAAACCGTACGACGATTGACCGAGGAGGGTTTCAACCCGAAGCAAGTGGTCAACTTCGGATCGGGTTACATGGTGGGTGGGGGTGTCGCCTTCGATTGGGTCAAGGTCACGGCAACGCCCGCTTTCCACTCATCAGACACTGCGTGCGCGGTGGGCACCATCGTCCAGGTCTCAGACGGCACCACCGTCTATCACGCCGGGGATACCAGTTTGTTCGGTGACATGGAACTCTTCGGCAGGCTCTATCCAATGGATCTGGCGCTCCTGCCTATCGGCGGGGTCTTCACCATGGACGCTTTTCAAGCCAGTGAGGCAGTGAAGCTGCTCAACCCAAAGCGAGCCATACCGATTCATTACGCTTCGTTCCCGATTATCGCCAAGACAGCCGACGAATTCATTAAGTTATGCAGCGAAAAGGTTCCCCATGTGCGTGTGACGCCCCTCTCGGCCGGTGAAACACTCAAAATCTGACA
>JAWOGN010000226.1:0-10694 GCA_046496815.1 Desulfatiglandaceae bacterium | reverse complement strand
GAAATATATCATAATTGTAGTATCCTCAAGATCCTTCGGCGAAGAAATCGATAACCGTCAAGGACCTTCGACCCGTATCCTGATAATCTCCGGGGGACATCACCTTGTCGTTTGAAGTCATTATACTGCTCATGATCGTCGCCGCTGCATTCGTCCTGTTCATCGGTGGGTGGGTGCGCGTGGATGTGGTGGGACTGCTGGTGTTGTCGGCCCTTGCATTGACCGGGTTGGTCAGCGGGCAAGAGGCGCTGGCCGGCTTCAGCAGTCCGGCAGTGGTCACCGTGTGGGCCTTGTTCATCCTGTCCGCGGGGCTGACGCGCACCGGTATCGCCCATAAGCTCGGAGAGCCGTTACAGCGTTTCACAAAAGGCGGCGAAGGCATGCTCATGGTTGCTTTGATGACTGCCGCCAGCCTGCTGTCGGCGCTCATCAACACGGTAACGGTCGCCGCCATTCTGCTGCCAACGACGATGGAGCTGGCACGGCGCAGCGGACGACCACCCTCCCGCCTGCTCATGCCGCTGGCGCTCGGCTGCCTCCTCGGCGGTCCTTTCACCGGCATCTCCACCCCGCCCAACATTTTGGTGACCGACGCAGTCCAAAACGCAGGTCTGCGCCCCTTCGGTCTCTTCGACTTCACACCGATCACCGCGGCCATCGTAGCGGCCGGCATCGTCTTCATGGTGCTTGTCGGGCGGCGGCTTCTCCCCAGCCGCTCCGCGGGTACGGACGCCGACAGCCGCTTGGCAGTCGGCGCTTCCTACCAGCTCGACACGCACATCTTCACCACCCGGATTCCAGCAGGATCACCGCTCGACGGCCGCAAACTCGCCGAGAGCCGGTTGGGTTCGGCGCTTTACCTGACCGTGCTGGCGCTTCAGCGGAAAAGTTCGTTGATACTTGCTCCCCGTCCAAACGACCTGCTGCAGTCCGGAGACACGCTGATCGTTCACGGTCGTCCCGAGCACCTACAGCGCTTTCACGCCAGCCAGCACCTCCGGGTCGAGTCAAAGGACGTCGCCGAAAAATCGGTCTCTCAGCGCCTTCAGTTTGCCGAGGGAATTGTCATTGAAGGATCGCCGCTGCTGGGTTCCACGCTGGCGGAGAGTGGCTTGCGGCGTGAGCATCGGGTTCATGTGGTTGCGCTGCATTGTCCGATTGAAGGGGACGTAAAGGATCTGCGACGCCATCAACTTACGGCCGGGGATCGACTGCTCCTTCAGGGTGAACGGGAGGCGCTGGAAGCTCTGGCCCGCCTGGGTTTTTTCACGGAACTGCACTTCCCGGCATCGGATCGGGTGAAGGCGTTTGCCGGTGACCGCACTCAGTTATTGCCCGTGCGCGTGCCACCGGGATCGGTGCTGGCCGAGCACGATCTGGTGGAAAGCCGCCTGGGGAATGTGTTCGGTCTCACCGTGGTTGGGCTCGTTCGGGATGAGGAACTGCTGTGCATGCCTTCGCCGGATGAAAAGGTGCTGGCCGGCGATCTGCTCGTGCTGCAGGGTTCGCCGCGCGATCTTGAAGTTCTCGAAGGCCTTCAGGCGCTGCAGATCGAGAAGCAACCGTCCAGTCTGGTCGCCGATCTGGAGTCCCAACAAATCGGAGTGACGGAGGTTTTGCTCTCGCCAAGGACCACCCTTGCGGGCCGCACGCTTGCCGACCTGCTTTTTCGCGAGCGCTATGGGATCAGCGTGCTCGCCATCTGGAGAAAGGGACGCGCCTATCGCAGCGGACTTCAGGACATGCCTTTGCAGTTCGGAGATGCCCTGCTGGTCTACGGACAGCGCAGCAATCTGGAGACGTTGGCCCGCGATCCCGATTTTCTCGTGCTGGATGAGGCCGCCGTACGAGCGCCGCGCCTGGAAAAGGCTCGCATCGCCGTCGCCATCATGCTGGCGGTCCTCCTGAGTGCTATTCTCGGCCTTGTTCCGATCGCCATTGCCGCGCTTACGGGGGCGGTGCTGATGGTGCTTCTCGGATGCTTGAGCATGGAGGAAGCATATCGGGCCATTGAGTGGAAAATCGTTTTCCTTATCGCCGGCATGCTGCCGTTGGGTGCCGCCATCGAAAACACCGGAGCGGCGCAGATGGGGGCCGGCGCTTTGATCGCCGCAGTCGGTGATCTTGGTCCCCACTGGGTGGTTGCGGCGCTCTTTATCGTAACGGTGATCGGCACGCAGGTTATTCCCACAGCGGCACTGGTGGTTTTGATGTCTCCGGTGGCGCTCAGTGCCGCCGGGACTTTGGAAATCTCGCCGCACTTATTGATGATGACCGTGGCCATCTCGGCTTCGTCGAGCTTTGCCAGCCCCCTGTCGCACCCCGCCCACCTGCTCGTCATGGGCCCCGGCGGCTATCGCTTCATCGACTATGTGAAAGTCGGCGTGCCCATAACGATTGTCTCTCTACTGGTGTCTGTGGGCTTGCTGCCGATCCTGTGGCCACCCTACGGGTAGACGCGTGAGATGGGAGCGTCCAATAAGAAAATACGGAAATGTGACAGATTCACATGGATGGTATAAAATCATGATTATGCCGGGGAGAGCGGAGAACCAAAAATGGAATATATGAACTGCTTGATCACTTGCGTGGCTTCTCATGGACCTGCCCATAAATGTTAGAACAATACTGAAGATGATGCCCCACCGCTATCCTTTCATTTTGATTGATCGGGTGCTGGAACTCGTGCCTGGAGAAAGGATTGTCGCACTGAAAAACGTCACAGGAAACGAGCCTTTTTTTAAGGGGCATTTTCCGGAAAACCCCATTATGCCCGGTGTGCTCATCGTCGAAGGGATGGCACAGGCCGGCGGGGTCCTTGCCTTTTCCTCTCAACCCGAAGAAATGTATGGAACACCGGTGTACTTCATTGCCATCGACAAGGTCAAATTCAGGCGAACGGTCGTTCCCGGAGATCAGCTCCTTATGAGCGTAAGGTTCTTGAAAAAAAGTTCATGGGCGGTTAAGCTTTCCGGTGTGACGACCGTCAGAGAGAAAAAAGTCTGTGAAGCGGAATTTACCGCAACTTTCGCAAAAAGCGGCGGTAGAAGGTCGCCGGGTTGATCATATCGAAGCCATGTGGGCGTCTCAGAGGGCTTGGATCGTCTTGTTGTTCAAACTTGGTGAGGCTTTCCCGGTTGACGCGAAGCCCTCAGCAAGTCCCCCTGAAAGGGGCTCGACAACGAAGTCCCTGAACGGAGAGCAGGGGTCTCAAAACCTTCCTGGGTCCATCGGGGAGGGGGCATTTTAAAAAATATGTATATGTAAAAGGAGACTAATCCATGGGTGAGGAGATGACGTTTGATACTGTATACAAAAAGGTGAGAGAAGTTGTTGCAGAAGTATTCAGTACGGATGAAAATGAGCTCTCATTGGAAACGAAATTCGAGGAGGATTTAGGGGCTGAATCCCTGGATTTCGTTACACTCTTGATGGAGTTTGAGGATGCTTTTGATAAGAAGATTCCGGATGAAGAGGCAGAAAAAATCGTCACCCTTAGTGATGCGGTTCATTATATTATGGCTCTGACAGGAGAAACGGCCCAAAGTTAGGATTATGTATTTATGAAAAGGCGTGTTGTTATTACCGGCTTGGGTGTTCTCACGGCCATTGGGCAGGATGTAGAAGACTTCTGGTCAAATTCCCTTGCGGCAAAAACCTGCGTATCTGCGATCCCTGAGCAGTGGCACCACTACGCTGATTTCAATTCTCGGATTTGGTCTCCTTTGCCTCCCGTGGACTATTCCAAGTATGGGATCACCCGCCTCGAACAGAAACAATTGGACGAAACCAGCCTCATTGCCCTTGCCTGTGCGTTTCAGGCTTTTGATTCGGCAGGTCTCCGGTACGGGCAGGTCGACAAAAAAAGAAATACCTATGCCATTGAATCCGTTGACAGCGAAAAATTCGGTGTCTTCATGGGAACGGGAATCGGAGGGTTGTCGACTTTTGCTTCCGTTTTTTCCCATCAAGCGCTAATTCGCCAGAAGCGAGTACTCTCCGAGTTGATTTCTGAACTGGAGGGGGACAAAGGTGTTGAGCGACTCAGGAAAATCCATGAAAGGCTTTTGTGCCCGAAACGCTTTAACCCCTTCGGCGTGTCCATGACCATGCCCAATGCATGTTCGGGGAACATCGGAATCAAATTCAGGCTTGTTGGGAGTAGCAATACATACTGCGCCGCATGCGCCTCAGGGACGGTGGCGATCGGACACGGCTTCAAATCGGTGCGCTCCGGTGAGCATGACCTTGCCCTGGTGGGCGGCGTGGAATATCTGTATGACGATTACGGTGCCATATTTCTCGGCTTCGATACAGTCAGGGCGCTTGCTTCCGGCCCCGGAGAACCGGATACAATAAACCGTCCCTTTGATGTCGATCGCTCCGGCTTTCTATTCAGTGAAGGTGGAGGTGCCGTGCTTCTCATCGAAGATCTTGAACGAGCCAGGCGTCGGGATGCCCCCATATATGGGGAACTACTCGGTTACGCCGAGACCTCCGACGGCTACAATATTATGATGATCGAGAAGAGCGGCTACAACATCCAACGAATGATCAAAAAGGCGCTGGCCGATGCGGCATTATCGGAAAAAGATATCGACTATATCAACAGTCACGGTACGGGCACTTTGCTCAATGATGAGGCCGAGGCACGCATCATTGAAAGTATGTTTGGAAAAGACGTATGGGTCAACTCCACCAAGTCCCTGATCGGGCATACGCTGGGAGCCTCCGGTGCCATTGAAGCGATTGTAACCGTCTTGAGCATTTTCAATCAGACGACACATGTGAGCAGGAACCTTGAACATCCCTTGAAAGACCTGAATTTTGTTACCCGGACGGATTCCTATCCCATAAAGAAAGCCATTTCACAATCCTTTGGTTTCGGCGGACACAATGCGGTCCTCGTCATCGGTGAATACCACCCATAGGAATAACGACGTGTTGGGATTTCAGGATGTCGAACACGTGATGTCAAATGACGCAGCAGCCCCGGCGGAAGTTGAAACGGGAACCGATAAGATTTATATTTGCTTTTAATTTAAACTGTGTTAGAGGGCGGTTGCAAACTCGGAGTCGGCAATGGTTGATGATCCAAACCCGAAATCTATTATCTAAAGTGAAGGATGCAGAAATGAAAAGAAAATCATTTGTTCTCGTTTTGGTTTCTCTGATGGTTTTTTGCTTCACATGGGCGGCGCTTGCGGATTCGAATATTCCAAAGAAAAAACAAACAACCCTGGGGCTTTACGTCACGGCAAAAGAAGCGTTCGCAAACTGGCACGTCCATCCTGAAAAAATACATATTGTTGACGTCCGTACCCCCGAGGAATACATCTTCGTGGGGCATGCGCCCATGACGGTGAATATTCCCATTGAGTTTTTGAAGCATGCCTGGGATGCCGAGAAAAAGAAACCGGTCATGGAAAAGAACCCCAACTTCATGAATGAAATGAAACGGAAATACAGCACCGCGGACACGCTTTACATCATGTGTCGGTCCGGCGGTCGCAGTGCCGTGGCGACCAACATGCTGGCAGAGGCGGGATTCAAGAATGTTTACAACATGCTGGACGGCTTCGAGGGGGACATGGTCAAGGATGATAACAGCTATTTCAATGGAAAGCGCTACGTCAACGGATGGCGGAATTCCGGTGCACCGTGGACCTACAAGCTCAATCCTGAGCACATGTACCTTCCCTGATTTCGCATCAGGAAATACCGTTACTTAGAACCCATGAGGAGGGCAGGAGCGGTTGAAGTTCTTGCCCTTTTTATATGGGGGATGACTCAGAAACTGAAAACTTGACAAGCCTATCCTGATCAGAGAACCGTACGATCGTGACTAAATTTGCGTGATTGAGTTCGCCCGGAGTATTCCATGCCATGCCGATACGGGAATTTGACCGGCAAACCATATGCTGAAATAGCAAAAAATCATCGTGATTGCCCACGGAATACGGGATCGCGTTTAACCGCAAGTAAAAGCGTCATGGCCGGCGATTCCAGATCCACCATGCGCCATAGGTTATACTGTCGACCGAGGAGCGGGACCGAACAAAAGAAAGAATGTGACCGGCTAAATATGGTTTCTCATGGACATCCCCACGACCCCGAATAATCAGGACCTTTCGCTGTCCACTGCTATTTTTACCTCCCTGCTGTGTATGGTCTTTGGCGCCAATGCCGTAGCGATCAAAATCAGCCTCTCCGGGTTGGGACAATTCACAACAGCGGGGCTCCGTTTCAGCATGGCCATCGTCATTATTTCTCTCTGGGCCAAAATCACAAAGCGGTCTTTTGATTTAAAAAAGGGGCAAATCCACCAACTGCTTATCATATCGGCATTTTTTGCTTTACAAATGGCCCTGCTCTACTTTGGACTCAGCAAAACCAATGCATCCCGGGGGACCCTTCTGGTGAATCTTCAGCCGTTTTTCGTTCTGTTCCTGGCCCATTTTTTCATCCCCGGGGACCGGATTACGAAACGGAAGACCCTGGGATTGTTCATGGGGTTTGCCGGAATGGCCTTGGTGTTTTTCGGGAAAAAAGGGGTGACCACGGATGTCCAAACCGGGGATTTTATGATCCTTATCGCCGCTTTTTTATGGGCCTGTAATACGGTCTATACAAAAAGGATTATTCATGATTTTGACCCGTTTCAAACCGTACTTTATTCCATGATATTTTCAGTACCCTTATTTTTTGTAGCAGGATTCATATGGGACAGCAAAATGATAGCCCATGTGAATGCGGAAGTTCTGATTTCGCTCTTTTATCAGGGTGTGCTGACCGCATCATTCGGTTTCGTGGCTTGGAATAACATGCTTCAGAAATACGGGGCTGTTTCGCTGCATTCCTTTATTTTCCTTATGCCGATCGCCGGGGTTTTGCTGGGTGGGATGGTCCTTGGAGAACCCATCACCTTGGAGATCCTCCTTGCACTGCTGTTGATTGTCTCTGGAATATTGATAGTAAATTTGAAAACAGGGAAATACGCGCCCTTGTTTCCACCGAGGGGCATTTAGCGGGGACTCCTTATGGTGTGAGCGCAGCGCTTCAGGGTGTCCCCCATATTACCGCTTGCCCGACCTGCGTCATTCTTCCAGGAGCGTGCCGGGTCGAATACTCTTTTCCCCAAATCTTTCCTGCACATGATCCAGGGCAGTATGCAAATTCTTCCTTTTCCGGTTCTGTTTGTCAGCTTCAAAGAGGAAGCGCTGACGCTCCGAGCCCGGTTGACTGAGTTGGGAAACGGAGATTCCCAGAAGCCTTGCGGCCTTTTTTCCAAAGGCTGTTTTATTTAAAAGATGACATGCGGTTTTGTATATCTCGGACCCGTCATCCGTGGATTCGGTGAATGTGGTAGAGCGGGTAACCTGGACAAAATCGCTATATTTCACTTTCAGGGTAATGGTTTTACCCGCAACGCCGTGTATCCGCATCCGTCGAGCCACTTTGTTCGCCAGTGCCAATAGTTCCTTTCTGGCGAGCGCTAAGTCCAAAATATCCTCAGGAAAAGTGTCTTCGTGGCCAACCGATTTTGCCCTATAATCCGGTATTACATCCCTATCATCCATTCCCATGGATAACAAATGCATCCTGAGTCCATATTTGCCGAATTTTTTTTCCAAAGTCTCAACCGGCAGGCGGCTTAGATGCTCAAACGTACGGACATTGAGTTGAGACAATGCGCGCCGCGTGGTTTTGCCGACTCCCCACATCTTTTCGATGGGAAGTGGATTCAGAAACTCTCGCACTTGATCATGCGGCACAACGGTCAGCCCATCCGGTTTACCCATATCTGATGCAATTTTTGCCACAAACTTGGAAGGGGCCACCCCGGCTGAGACGGTCAAACCGGTCTCCTCCTGAACTGCCGCTTTAATTACTTTGGCAATTTCAGCAGGTTGACCGAAAAGACGAACGGAACCTGTGATGTCAAGGAATGCCTCGTCTATGGACAGCGGCTCGACCAGTGGCGTAAAACGTTGAAATATTTCAAATACCTGATTGGAGATCTCTTTATATCTTGACATCCTTGGCGATAGAAATATCCCGTGGGGGCACAGACGCGTGGCTGTTATCATCGGCTGTGCGGAATGGACTCCATACGCACGCGCCTCATAAGAGGCGGAGGACACGACGCCTCTTCCACGAATACCCCCCACGATTACAGGCTTTCCCTTCAACTCAGGCGTGTCCAAAACCTCGACTGCCGGATAAAATGCATCCATATCCAAATGTATAATGGCTCTCCGTTTCAATTGCTCTGCCATTTATTTAGAGAACTCTTGAGTTTTACTGGGGGACAGCAAGTCTTCCACTGCCTTCTGCATCCGACTGGAATACGTTTCGCTCCCATAGATTTGGCCGCAGGTCTTGCAGTACATGTCGACGTTGCAGAATTCGTGTGACTTTGGAGAGGTCCCAACCGGGATGGGCTGCTTTGAATGGGGCTCCAACAAACCGTTACAAAAAATGCACCTTGAGAAAGGACGTGCAATGCTTTGGATGTCCAGAAGGTCCAAAATTCTCTGAACCTGTTCTCTCGGTGAGCCCGGGTGTACACGGATTGCGTGGGTGACGTCCTCCAATGCAAAAAATCTCCGACGTTTGGTTAAGATGATCCTGTTTTCTTCTTTTGAAATCTGAGTTCGGTGATAGATGGATAGAGATGGATCAAAACAGACATCGAAACCAAGCACCCTCATCAACTTTACCACCTCTCCCAAACCGGTGTCAGCGATGAATCGGGTCTTGCGGAGCGGGATTTTCCGCAGACGCGTTACATTTTCGATATTGAGGCTTTCAAAAACCGGATATACGCTGATTCGATCTCCCCCACGGACGATATGATTGAAATCCACAGACTTCCCGTTAACCAGGATAAGGTCGATTTCGGTGTGGGGCACTCCCATCGCATCGATCGTATCTTTTACCGATCTGTTATCATGGATGACTATTTCAGTATCCGCTTTTCGCCTGTTCCCGGGTAGAAAACCGTTCAGCTCTTCATAGAACCTGAGTATCGCTTTTGGCATGACCTCATTCGGCTATCGGGATGAAAACCGACAATCAAAAAGTAATATAGGATATGAGAGATTTAGTTTAGATTTGATTTTCATGTTTATATATAATAAAATACAATAAAAAGAGATGCGAAGCAATTCCAAAAGACGTTAGAACCGAGGTGCCTGTTGACATGAAAACAATTTTGATCTTCTTCTCTTTAATATTCTGTTTTTCTCTCCCGCATGCGCTGGGTGAATGTATCCAGGGTGACTGCGAGAACGGACACGGAACTTACGCGTTCCCTGACGGGAGAAAGTACAGCGGTCAGTTCAAGGAGGGCATGTTGAATGGGAAGGGAAGACTTGTTTTTGCGGACGGTGCTGTCTACGAAGGGGATTTCAAAGATTGGGTGCGTGAGGGGGAAGGGAGCGTCAAAACGCCTGAAGGGGGAGAATATACCGGGCAATTCAAGAACGATCTTTGGAACGGGCACGGTACATATGTCTACCCCAGCGGCATGAAATACGTGGGTCAATTCGAGGATAGCCGCATGCATGGCCAAGGCTCTCTGATTGCGCCTGACGGCAGGGTGTACACCGGGGTATTTCAGGATAATGTTCTCGAGGGCGATGGCACAATTGTATATCCTGACGGGAGAAAGTACGCAGGTCAGTTCAAGGAATTCAAGTGTCATGGCTATGGATCAATGACTTTCCCGGACGGCAGGAAATATGTGGGTCAATTCAAGGATGATAAGGCAAACGGTGCGGGGACCTTTACTTTCCCCAGCGGCAAGCAATATGTCGGTCGGTTTAAAGACAACGATTTCGTCGGAGAAGGTTATTTTGTCCTTCCCGACGGAACCAAAGTGGCCGGTGAGCACAAGGACGGGGACTTCTTTCAAAAGTGAATGTCGGCAGCTCTGTCCCGAAATCGCAGCGCTTTATCGGGTGGAATAAAGGCACGCACACCCGGCGAATAACGCAGATGAAAACAGCGATTTGCGATGCCGACAGTTTGCTGTTCCTCGGCCTGGAAAGGAATGATAAGGTCTTTAAAACCGGGGCAGATTGCCCCTATCGCAGTGTTTCAAAAATCTAAATTGATACCTTTTTTTATTTTTAGTCCTCCGGTCTGCCCAGCGAAAGATGAATGGTCGATTTTATTCCGCCCGGAAAGTACAAAAGCGTTTGTGACCGATGGCGGCAGAGACTTCGCGCATTTTGAGCGCTTTGGAATTGACGGACGTGTATTTTTCGATTATCTATTCGCAGTTGGGTTCTGTCTTGCGGGGCCGCGCAAATTTCCTCTTCTTGCCGATGTTTCAACTCGGTTGGGGGCGGTTGAGGTGTTTGAGGTTGACGGGATAGAGGGGGCAACGTGAAAGTGCCCTGGTAGCCGTGAGTTCTCGCTATCGCCGACCGTCCCTTTAAATTCAAAGCGTTTTGGGACATTGAATCATGAAAAAAAAAGAGCTGATCGAAATTCTTAAAAAACTCCTTGAAACGGATACAGACCTTGATTTCTTGCAAGATTTGACAGAGGAGCACCTGGAAAGGTTGGTGGCTTGCGTCAGGAGTCGGCTGGATCAGAAATATGGGCAACATTAAAATGGAAGGTTAAAGGATCTTGCAAGCGGCTCCCGGGAGGCGTTGCCTTTTTGATAATTCTCACCGGCT
>JAWOGN010000198.1:0-26131 GCA_046496815.1 Desulfatiglandaceae bacterium | reverse complement strand
TGAATCCCACTCTTTTTTAGTTATCATATTGCTTTCGTCTGCATAAGGTTCTAATATGCTTTTGAATCCATTAATGACTTCGGTTGAAGCTAAAGGGTGTTTAGTTAATTTGTAAATTACTTGTTCTTTATTACCTGTTGGTTGCGTGAAAATTCGGCGCCGGCGCCTTCCCCTGCGGTTTAGGCGGATCTCGCCGAAGTTTTCCTGTGGGGCGCTTCAACAACCCGAGGATGTCGGCCTATCAATATCGACGCATTTTACGACGCGGGCTGTCACCTCTCCCTTAGAGGTCTGATCCGAAAACTGTCGCGATGCGGGAAACCTCATCCTCCTTGGGGTGAATGTAGCCGGCCGACGACGGCCCTCCACGAGTCGGAACGTTTGCTTTTTGAGACGCTCCCTTCAGTATAAACAGACCGTCAAAATGGAAATCACTCATTGGTTTTACCTCCCCATTCAGCCGGGCCGCACTCGGTTCCAACCGGTCAATATGGCTTGCATTTGGAGGGCGTCTCCCCTATGATGCCGTCTCGGAAGCGCCAAACACTGTGTGTTTCAGCCAACATTACGCGCAGACCTCTCGCAAGGAAGATCCATGAATTCAGCGCCTTTTTTCATCCGGAAGTTGAAATCGGCAGGGGGAATCCTATGTCTTTTCAGTTTGCTGGTGACGGCTTCCGCACGGGCCGAAGAGGCACGGTTGACGGATATTGTTGTGACAAGCGTCGGAAATGATCTCTTGGTATATCTCAATGTTGCGAACTGTTTTACGGAGGAGATGACGCGGGCTATCGAAAACGGCATTGTGACGACCTTCACCTTTTTTATAACTCTAAGCGAAATCAAGCGGTTTCAATGGGACAAAAAGATCGCTGATCTCAAAATAAGCCACAGTATCGTATATGATAATCTCAAAAAGATCTACATGGTTAAGATCCCGGAAAGAAGTGATGATGTCGTTGTCGTTCAGGATTTTTTCGAAGCAAAGCACCTCATGTCAAAGATCGTGGGCATTCAGCTCGCAGATACGAGCGAGCTGAAAGCGGGGATGCGCTACCAGGTTCGTATGATGGCTGAGCTTGACAAAATTAGACTTCCTCTCTATCTCGACTATGTTTTCTTTTTCCTATCATTGTGGGATTTTAAAACCGATTGGTACACCGTGGATTTCAGGTATTGACAGCTCGAGGAGAAAGTCGGTCAAATCCCAATGAAATGTGCACGGTATTTCGATTTGCGGGAAGCTTTTAGCCGGAATGAGGGCGCCCGCGAAAAGACGGCCGTGCGTTTATCGGTTGTGAGTTCAATCCAAGGATACAATCCAGCACAGGTTTGCAGTTTAGAAATATTGCCTGTCCGGATTCAGTAGAACCGGACGTCAGAGGTCTTCAAACACCAGTGCTTCCGCCATGAAAACCTATAAAGAATCCCAACAACAAGATCTCAGGCGAAGACGCCGGGAGCGGTATCTGATAGTCGGCTTGGCTGTCGCGATTTCCTTTTTGACCTACTTGGGGATTCGAGCGTTTGACCTCGGACCGGACCTGCCATTTTCAAGCAGCATTCTTGTTTTCATTCTCATAAACGTCAACGTGATACTGCTTTTGCTTCTTCTCTACTTGACCGTCAGAAATCTGGTTAAGCTGCTTTTTGAAAGAAAAAAGAGCATCATGGGCGCGAAGCTTAGGACCAAACTGGTCCTGGCATTTGTGACCCTTTCTTTGTTGCCGACGATCATTCTGTTTTTTGCCTCCGTGCAATTTATTTCTTCATCCGTCGAATACTGGTTTAACCTTCAAATTGAGCAATCCCTGAAGAAATCCCTAGAGGTGGGGCAAAACTATTATGATCGGATCACCCATGAAATCCTTTCTTATGGAAATTATCTCAGTACAATAGTCACCCATGAGGGCTTCATGCTCGTTTCAAAACAGGAGCATCTCGAGAAGTTCATCAGGGAGAAACAGAAGGAATATGATTTGGCTTCACTCGCGGTCTTTTCTCAAAAACTGGACGAAAGGGCCGAATCTCAGAATCACCGGATTGATCTGAGCAGTTTCGCGGGCCTCGGTGAGGAAATTTTGACCGAGAGACTGGATAGGGGAGCAGACGGCAGCTTTATCCAGTCCTCTCCTCACGGCGATTTGGTGTACGGAATTGTTCCCGTTTTTTCGAGGACGGAATCAAAGGCGGTCGTCGGACTGATCGTATTGTCGGAATTCATCCCCAGCAGCTTTGTCAATCAGCTTCAAGCGGTGTCTAAGGGACTTCAGGAGTACCAACAGCTTAAGATGCTGAAAAAGCCATTCAAAATCAGTCACTTGATTTGGCTTTCCATTGTCACACTTTTGATTTTCTTTTCGGCGGTCTGGTTTGGATTCTATCTTTCCAAGGAAATCACGGTCCCTATCCAGGAGTTGGCTGAAGGAACAAATCGGATTGCTTCCGGGGATTATGATTTTTTCATCGATCGCGAGGCAAAAGACGAAATTGGGATTCTTGTCAACTCCTTCAACCGGATGACGATGGATCTAAAGACGAGCAAAAATAAACTTGAAGAAGCAAACAGGGAACTCATAAAGAGCAACGTTGAGCTGGAACGGCGGCGACTCTACATGGAGATTGTTTTGGCAAACGTGGCCGCCGGCGTGGTCTCGGCCGATGTGGAGGGTAAGATCCTCACAATCAACAAATCGGCGGAGCGGATGCTCAGCCTTGAGGGAAAACAAATAATCGGTAGAAAATTCAGGGAAATTTTGGCAGCGGATTACATCAAGATTATTGATGGTTTTTTGGCAGACGAAGGTCTCTTTCAAAAAGGGTTTCTGGAGAGGCAAGTCCGGTTGTCATTAGACAACAGGACGCTCACGTTGCTCGTATCTTTGAATGTGCTTCGCGATGATCGAGGTAACTACATCGGCATTGTGGCGGTTTTCGAAGATTTGAGCGAGATTGAGAAGGCGCAAAGGGTGGCTGCATGGCGGGAAGTCGCAAGGCGCATTGCCCATGAGGTGAAGAACCCGCTCACTCCGATCCAGCTTTCTGCTCAAAGACTTAAGAAAAGATATGGGGAGAAACTGGACGGCTCCGATGGTAAGGTGTTTCAAGAATGCACAGGGATGATCATCAAGCAAGTGGAGGAAATCAAGCGCTTGGTAGACGCATTTTCAAACTTCGCCCGTATGCCGACGTCAAACCCAACCGCGGAAGATCTGAACGGCATTATTGAGGAGGCCCTGACGCTCTACAAGGAGGCCCACAAGGATGTGGGATTCGTTTTCAATAAATCAAGGCACCTGCCGGTTTTTAACCTCGACAGAGAGCAGATGAAACGGGTGATGATCAATTTGCTGGATAATGCCATCGAGGGAATTGACGGAAAGGGGGAAGTGAGAATCGATCTGGATTATGATCAGGCCCTTCAGATTGCGAGAATTGAGGTCGCCGACAACGGCAGGGGGATATCTTCCGAAAATAAGATGCGGCTGTTCGAACCCTATTTTTCCACCAAGAAACAAGGGACCGGTTTAGGCCTTGCAATTGTGAGCAGCATTGTTACCGATCATAGCGGATTCATACGTGTTCAAGACAATCAGCCCAAAGGGGTTAAATTCATCATTGAACTGCCTATCCGAGTCTGAAAAACAATGCTTTATGTTGCGTATCAGAAAAAGGCCCATTCAGCCAAGGTGGAGGGCACAGGGCATATATCGCATGCCGAAACCGGCGCATGGCCGGCCGTTGGCAGATATGGGTGCGGAAACCCGGGACGAATGAAAAGCCCTATTGCGAGGGTGTTGTTGATTGCATTCGCGAGCGCTGAGGATCTTGATTCATGGGGTTTCTAAGGCCGGACTGGGCACAGCTGCATCAAGAAACATCGCTGCGACCTTGGTCCCCAATTTTGGCTTTTTTTTCGCTGCTGTACGGCATGGGTGTCAAACTTCGATCGTCCGGTTATCAACGAAAACTATTCCGAGAAAAATCCCTGCCCGGATTCGTTTTAAGTATCGGAAATTTGACCGCAGGTGGAACCGGCAAGACGCCTGCTGTGGCTATGCTGGCCAAGTGGGCGCGCAGCGAGGGGTATCGAGTCGCAATTCTCTCAAGGGGATATGGCGGTGAATCCCCTTCGGGGGTCTTGGAGGTCTCTGATGATAAGACCATAAAGGCCAACCCCCAAGAAACGGGTGATGAGGCGTATCTGCTTGCGCGCAAGCTTCCCGGTATCCCAATCGTCATATCGAGGAAACGATTATCGGCGGGTTTGTTTGCCTTGGAGAATTTCGGAACAAACTTCTTCCTGTTGGATGATGGATTTCAGCATTTGGCGCTGAAGCGGGATCTGAACCTGGTATTGATCGATGCCTCAATTCCGTTCGGTAATGGTCGACTGCTTCCGTGGGGACCCTTGAGGGAGCCGGTCGGCCGATTGGTCAGGGCACATGGGATCGTACTGACGCGCTTCGTCGGTCGATCGGAAAATTACAGGACGCTGAGTTTTCTCAGTGCGCAGTTTCCGTCAATTCCAGTTTACAAAGCAGATCACTTGCCTGTTAAGCTGGTATTTCCCCAGCTGAATGAGGTGCGTGAACCCGGCTTTTTGGCGGGAAAGCGTGTGTTGGGCTTTGCAGGCATTGCCAGACCGGACGCCCTCAAAGAGACCTTGATAAAATTGGGTGCAAATGTGGTCTGGTTCAAAGGCTACAGAGACCATTACCCCTTTAAGCGTGATGAGATTCAGGCCCTCATCCACATGAAAGACAAACTGAATGCAGAATACCTGCTTACGTCCGAAAAAGACTGGGTGCGAATGATTCCCTTTTGCCCCACTTGTTCTGATCTGGCCTATCTGGCGATCGAGTTTGAATTGATTTCAAATCAAGCGGCGTTTTATGGGATGATCAGACGGGCGGCAAACCGGAAGATCTGAAGCGCACCCTCATGGCGCCGTTGTTTGGGAACAAAAGGGATCAGAGACTCGGCATTCAGCGTCATGCAGCACAGAGCGCCGCGGACTTCTTGAAGGGTACCGTGAAGGCGCTCAGGAGGTCAAGAAATGGCGAAGCCGGCGGTTTTCATAGACCGCGATGGAACTGTAAATGAACAGATGGGCTATATAAATCACATCGCCCGTTTTATCCTCCTGCCCGGGGCAGCGGAAGCCGTCAGGCTTCTGAATGCGCATGGGCACCTGGTGATCATTGTGTCGAACCAATCCGGGGTCGCTCGCGGTTATTTTCCCATAGAGCTTGTTCATCAGGTTCATGATCGGATGCAGGCCATGCTGGCAAATGAGAACGCACACATTGACGGCGTATTCTTCTGTCCGCATTACCCAACCGGCAAGGTGCCTGGTTACAGATTGGACTGCGATTGCAGGAAACCTCGGACGGGTCTCATTCAGAAGGCCTTTGCTCATTTCGATATCGAAAGAGAGACCTCATACGTCGTCGGCGATCGTTCTTCGGATATCGAAATGGCACATCGGGCAGGGCTTAAAAGCATCTTGGTTCAAACCGGGTATGGCCTTGGAGAAATAAATTTTGTGCTTCCCGCCGTCCCGTTTAAACCCCTTTATATCGCCAGAGACCTTCTCCATGCGGTTCAGTGGATTCTCCGGAGGAATCGGGAAAACTGAGCGCACGAAAGGTCGGCGTTAAACCGTGATATGAATGGTTACACTACAGGGAGAAGTCGATATGGCTATCAGCAAAGAACTGTTGGAAATCCTCGCATGCCCCAAGTGCAAAGGGGAAATCCATTTAAACGATACGCAAGACGGACTGATCTGTGAGAGCTGTAAGTTACTTTACGAAATCAGGGACGATATCCCCATCATGCTCATTGATGAAGCCAAACCGCTGAATTAGCAGTCGGTTTTACTATCGGCTGCCGGATCCTATCCGTCGGGCGTGGAACATGGTTTTTGGCCTGGTCTGTGCGATCCATTGTCCGTATCGGATTTCTGAGAGGGAAAAGACCCTCGGAAGCTTTACTTCCCACTCCTCCGTTTCCGGTCGCCGGTTTCGTCAACGAGTTCAATCGTCTTTTCGGACAAACCGGAAAGTACAACGTCAGCTAATGACCCGTCCTGCCTGGTAAGCCGGGGGATGTGGTATTCGATGATGTGTGTTTGACGTTCGGCAGGTTTCCCTGGGGTTGCTTTGACAACGGTTGTGGGGTCAATAAGAGAACTGTTTTCCACAATCTCTGCAATTAAATTCATAACCTGAGGGTCCATCGTGATCAATCGTGCGCGATCCGGAAGCGTTCCCCCAAAAAGACCAAACCAAGCTTCAATGACCTGAGCAAGTTGCCCTTCCTGCAAGAAGGCATGGGCCGGCAGATGCGGAAGATCATCCAGTAGATTTTGCGACGGAATTTCCTCTCCAAGCGCCGCCTTGAGGGGGGATCCCTTCCTCCGAATCTCTGTGATCATTTCCGCTTCTTCGCGGCGGTTCTCTATGATCTCTCGCGCCAGATGGAGAATAAGGTGCCATTTAAGGGCGCGGCTTTCCAGCTGATCATGAACCTCCGCATTGAATTTTCGAATCATCAGCCTGATTTCCCACGGCGTTTTTTCAGAAGGCCCGGTGTTTTGAATCGCTTGCAGAAAGGCTGCATACCCCCTGTCCTGATTGTGTCGGATCCACCCGCGGTATTCCGAGAGCAATTCTTTGAAACCCGGTTTAGGTTTTAGATGCAAAGGCGGGTAACGAACGTGAACCGCATCGGCGTATCTCTTTTGGGTCGAGGGGATTGGATCCGCCATGAACCAAGGTTGATAGACGACCAAGGGGTCGAAATGAGAAAGCATTTTTTCCAACTCATGTGCGGTGAGGTGGGAATGGGGAAAAAGTATAACAGGTGAGCGGTTCAATCTGATTTCCGGTCCTTGTTGTGTTCTTTTCGTCAGGGGGAAAGGAAAGGGTTGGTTGCCCCGTAAAAGTTCGCGGACTTGCCTTGGGTGCGGCACTTTTGCCGACCCCCCGGACGCGTAATCCCTAAGACAGTTAAGTTTTATACTACCGATTGTTTGTTTTTTCAAAAAAAATGTGATGCACTTCAGCCTGTAGAGATGATGGAAAAGAGGCTTTATCAAAGCGGCTTCGATTCGTAAGTGTTTGAAAACCCCTGAAGTCTGCTTTCTCCTTGACTAGAAAACGCATTTAAACTAAAAAATCTATTTGGCTTCTTTTTGGGGTATTACCGAGAAAAAATCCCGGATTGGGAAGGGTTTGTGAAATCATGGAAAGAGTCAGTTCAGTCACTGAGGAAAGAATCAATAAAGCAGAAAAGCTCAAATCGCTTGGGGTAGATCTTTATCCTGCGGGCTATCCTGTGGATATGACAGTATCGGATGCGAGAAATCAGTTCGAAAATATGGACGCTGAAACCCTGGAGCGCGAAAGCAACCTGTTTTCCATGGCGGGGAGAATTGTGGCGCTGCGGGATTTTGGAAAGGCCGCTTTTATTCACATTCAGGACCGGACCGGACGGATCCAATCCTACATCCGGAAGGATACGGTGGGCGACGCGGAATTTGAAATTTTTCAGCTCATGGATATCGGCGATTATATCGGTGTCAGGGGTTCATTTTTTCGAACAAGGACCGGGGAATTAACTGTTTTGGCGGCGCATCTCAAGCTTCTATCCAAGTCGCTGCAGCCGCTGCCTGAGAAGTGGCACGGCCTGACGGATGTAGAAGCAAGGTACCGACGGCGATACGTCGATTTGATTGTAAACGAACGGGTTAAAGACGTGTTCGTCACGCGAAGCCGCATCATCCAGGCTGTTCGAGAGTTCTTTACCCGGGAAGATTTCCTGGAAGTAGAAACCCCCATGATGCAACCCATTCCGGGAGGAGCAACGGCCAGACCCTTCAAAACCTATCACAATGCCCTTGGCATGAACCTTTATCTGAGGGTCGCTCCCGAACTCTATTTGAAGCGCCTGGTCGTGGGGGGGTTGGAGAGAGTTTTTGAGATTAATCGGAATTTTAGAAATGAAGGGATCTCTGTAAAACATAATCCGGAGTTCACAATGGCGGAATTCTACATGGCATATGCGACCTATGAAGACCTCATGGCGTTGACGGAAGCGCTTTTCGAACACGTTTTGGAGCAAGTCCTCGGTCGGCCGGTTGTTGAATATCAAGGAGCATCCATCGACTTCAGTCGCCCCTGGCCCCGGACATCTTTATTTGATTCCCTCAGAGACCTGGGTCAGGTGAAAGAGGAGATTTTCCAGGACAAGGAGCTCGCCGCTCAATTTGCCGGCTCAAATCAAATAATTTTGTCTAAAACAGATACCCATGGCCAAATTCTGACGAAACTCTTTGAGCACCTGGTGGAACCCCGTTTAATACGACCCACCTTTATTTACGCGTATCCCACGGACGTATCACCGCTTTCCCGAAGAAATGATCATCATCCCGAAATCACGGATCGTTTCGAACTTTTTATCGGGGGCAGGGAGATCGCAAACGGCTTCAGCGAATTAAACGATCCCGTTGACCAACGAGAGAGATTCGAGCAGCAGGTGGCGCTTAGACACGCAGGAGACGAAGAGGCACAGTTCATGGATGAAGATTATCTGAGGGCCTTGGAGTATGGAATGCCGCCCACTGCGGGTGAAGGCATCGGAATTGACAGGGTTGTGATGCTGTTAACCGATTCCCCCTCTATCCGGGATGTCATTTTATTCCCACATATGAGACCCAGGTAGTCGGGCTTCTATCGATATGTTTCTTGAGCTATTCATCAGCATGAGATATCTGAGGGCGAAGCGCAAGCAAGCCTTCATTTCGGTGATAACTGTGATTTCGGTGCTCGGTGTGATGGTGGGTGTGATGGCGCTGTTGATCGTTCTTTCGGTAATGAACGGCTTTAGGGCGGATCTAATGACGAAGATACTGGGTGTAAACTCACATCTGCTGGTGTTGAATCGCACGGGTGCGTTTTCGGAACATAAAGAAATTGTTGAAAAGGTGTCTCGGGTAGACGGCACCGTGGCTGCAGCGCCCTTCGTATACGGTCAGGTGATGGTCAACAAATCGGGAAATGTCTCCGGGGCGATTCTCCGGGGAATAGACCCGGAAAAGGCGGGCAAGGTGTTGAACATCGGACGTATGATAACGGAAGGTTCGGTTGATTCTCTTACAAACGATGTGGGCGAATTGCCCTCACTTATCATCGGGCGCGAACTGGCAAAACAGCTCGGCGTCTACCCCGGAGACACGGTGCATCTGATCTCGCCTGAGGGAAAATTGACGCCGTTGGGCAGGGTGCCCAGCACCCAGGAATACCGAGTGACCGCTATTTTTGATTCCGGAATGTATGAATACGATGCGTCTATGGTGTTTGTATCCCTTGAAGTCGCGCAGTCATTTTTGGGACTCGGAAATCGGATTACGGGCGTGGAAGTCAGGGTACAGGACATCTACAGGTCAGACCGTGTTGGAAAATCAATCGAGGCGGCGCTTGGAGACGGCTTCCGGACCGAAGATTGGAAAGTGAGGAATCGAAGTCTCTTCTCCGCGCTCAGGCTTGAGAAATTTGCAATGTTTGTCATTTTAACGATGATCGTGCTGGTGGGCGCGCTGAATATTATCAGCACGCTGGTTATGGTCGTCATGGAAAAAACAAAGGATGTTGCAATCCTCAGGGCGATGGGCGCCTCAGCCAAAAGCATCATGTCGATCTTTATGCTCCAAGGACTGCTGGTGGGTCTCCTCGGTACCTTGGCGGGTCTTGCTTCCGGATTGGGACTTTGCCATTTATTGGCCAAATACAAATTCATCCGTTTACCCGCAGAGGTGTATTACATTTCCACGCTACCGGTCAGGGTTGAATTCTGGGATGTTTGCTCCGTTGCCGTTGCTGCGGTTATCATATCCTTTGTGGCGACTCTTTACCCTTCGTGGCACGCCTCACAATTGAATCCGGTTGAGGCCATTCGATACGGATAAATGCCCTTGCGCATGCGTTCGACAGAGGTGCTTATTGTTATACCTGATAGACATCTGCAAGTCCTACTTGCATCACGGAAACCAAATTGCGGTCCTGAAGGGAATCGACCTGGAAGTAGCGCCGGGTCAAAGCTTGGCAATCATGGGGGCTTCCGGGGTCGGGAAATCAACGCTTCTGAACATCATGGGAAGTCTTGAAGCTCCCACCACCGGGACGGTGAAATTCAGGGATCGCAATGTCTACAAAATGGCTGGACCGACCCTCTCGCGTTTTCGGAACACGGAAATCGGTTTTGTGTTCCAGTTTCACCATCTTCTACCGGAATTCAACGCCCTGGAAAACACGATGATGCCTGCCTTGATTGCACGGATCCCTAAAAAACAAGCCGAGGAAATGGCCCGGGAAGTCCTGGCGAAGGTAGGTCTTGAAAAACGTTTGAACCATCGCGCCGGAGAACTCTCCGGCGGTGAGCAACAACGCGTGGCGATTGCGAGGGCGCTGGTGATGCGACCCAAACTGCTATTGGCGGACGAGCCCACGGGAAATCTCGACTGGTCCACCGGTCAAGAGGTCGCCGACCTGCTCTTCAGCCTGAACAAAGCGGAAGGTGTTGCAATGGTGATTGCAACGCACAACAAGAGATTGGCAGAAAAGATGTCGAGGCGAGTAGAGATAGTCGATGGGCGGATTCAATAGAACCACCCGGGATCGAAAGGGGTTCGAATCCATCAAAAAATCCATGCTGAGATGGGTCTGGATTCAGACCCTGTTCATCATTGCCGCATCCGGCGCCTGGATTCCGAAGTCGGTCGAAGCCGAATCGAAAGGAAGGGTAGCCGTGTTACCGTTCAAAATATATGCGCCCAAACCGCTAGACTCCCTCGCACTTCGCTTTCAGGAAACATTGACCGCCCAACTCAAGAAAACAGGTTTCCAAATGATCAGCCCGGGGGTGGTCAATCGGCATCCGCTCGCATTCCTTCCGGATATGGGGGTGAAGGACTCCATTCGTATCGGCAAAGAAATGGAGGCGGACTGGATCGTTTCAGGAAGTCTGACTCAGGTCGGCGACAAGGTGAGCATTGATTTGAGCGTGACGGATGTTACCGAGGAAAAAAAGCCGTTTTTTCTTTTTGAAGTATCGGATACGATTGATACTTTGCCGGAGACAGCCGGAAAACTCGCGGCCGGCATCGATAACCAAATCGGCGGCGCGGTTCAAGTGGATTCGGTTCGAGTGGAGGGAAACCAGCGAATCGAGGCGGAGGCAATCTTGGCTGTGATAAAGACGAAAAAAGGAGATCGGCTTGACTATGAACAGTTAGACAATGACCTGCGTAGCATTTACGGGATGGGATTTTTTACGGATGTGAAAATAGAGACCGAGGATGGGCCGAAAGGAAAAATTGTAACCCTGGATGTGACTGAGAAATCTTCCATTGGAAAGATCGTGATTGAAGGAAACAAGAAAGAGAACGAGAAGGATTTGCAGGAACAACTGGGTTTGAAGCTTTACTCCATCCTGGATGAAAATGAAATCCGACAAAGCGTGAACCGTCTCAAGGAGTACTATCGGTTGAAAGGCTTCTTTAATGTGGATATTGAGTATGGAATCGAGCCGCTGGCAAACAACCAGGTGCTGGTGAGATACGAAATCACGGAAAATGAAAAAGTATATATCCGGGAGATCAATTTCGTCGGAAATAAGGAATTCGATGATGATGCGCTGAAAGATGTGATGGAGACCGCCGAAAAAGGTTTTTTTTCATGGTTCACCAAATCCGGACTACTGGACAAAAACATGCTTGCGTTCGATGTCGGTAAATTGACCTCATTCTACCACAACAAGGGGTTCATAAAGGCGAAAGTGGGCGAACCGAAGATCTCCTATGAAAAAGAAAAAGGCCTCGCAATTACGATTGAGATCGATGAAGGTCTCAAGTACGATGTCGGTGCGGTTGCCATTGAAGGGGATCTGGTAAAACCGGTTGATGCGCTCTTGAAGAAAGTTCGGATTCGCGAGGAAAAGGCGTTTAATCGGGAAGTGGTCCGTCAGGACGTTCTGGCACTTCGGAGTATTTACGCAAACGAAGGATACGCCTATGCAGAGATAAGACCGAGGACGGATGAAGACAATGAGACGCGGCGGGTCGATATAACCTATAGTATTTCCAAGGGCGAAAAGGTCCGTTTCGAGCGAATTAATATCTCCGGGAATACCTCCACAAGGGATAAGGTGATTCGGCGGGAACTCAAGGTCATTGAAGGGGAATACTTCAGTGGCAGCGGCATCAGACGAAGCACTCGGAACCTTCAACGTCTTGGTTTTTTCGAGGATGTCCAGATTCAAACCCGGAAAGGGAGCGAAGAAGACCTGATGGTTCTGGATATTCAGGTCAAGGAAAGAGCCACCGGCACGTTTAGCATGGGGGCGGGTTACAGTTCCGAGGATGGGGTTTTTGGGGTGTTTGAAATATCCCAGGAAAATCTTTTTGGTCGTGGGCAAAAGCTAAGGGCCTCAGCCAAAATCGGAGGGAAGGCAACCCGGTATGACCTTCGTTTTGTGGAGCCCTGGTTTCTTGATAAGCCCATATCCGCCGGTATCGACCTGTTTAACCGGGATGTCGAATACGATGAGTATACCAGAGACAGCCTGGGCGGTGCCTTAAGACTCGGCTTCCCGTTGGGCATCGACGAGTTCACGAGGGGATCGGTCAGATATGGCTATGATGATTCCGATATTTCGGATGTGGAAGAGGATGCCTCTGTCGCCATTAAAGACATGGAGGGCCGGAATGTGACCAGCGGCCCGACCTTCTCCATCACGCGGGACAGCCGGGACCGACTTTTCTTAACCAGCAGAGGGTCCTATAACAGCATAAGTTTTGAGTATACCGGCGGCGTCTTTGGCGGAGATGTCTACTTCAATAAATATCAGGCCACATCCGGTTGGTATTTCCCCCTTTTCTGGGACACTGTTTTTTTGGTGAGGGGCACCTGGGGCTTGGTTGAAGAAAGATCCGGCGGATTCCTTCCCGTTTATCAGAAATTTCGAATCGGCGGCATCAATACGGTTCGAGGCTTTGAGTTCGGCGATATCTCTCCCATCGATCCGGAGACCGGTGACCGGATCGGTGGAGAAAAAATGATGTACTATAATGTGGAATATCGAGTCCCACTTCTCAAGGAACAGGGAATCGTGGGTTTGGTGTTTTTTGACGCCGGCAATGTCTTTACGGAAGATGAAAATTGGACGTTCGAGGAAATTCGAACCTCCGCCGGCGGGGGGATTCGATGGTATTCACCGGTTGGACCGATTCGCTTGGAGTATGGCGTAAACCTTGATCCCAAGGAAGATGAACCCAGTGGAACCTGGGAATTCAGCATGGGGGGAACCTTTTAGTGGAGCACGGGAGGTAGAGATGAAACGCATGTTATTTTTGTTTTTTTGGGTTTTTTTGCTGTTTGGGTTTCAGAGCGAAACCGCATTGGGGGCAGAGAATGCCAAATTTGGTATTGTGGATATAGAGAAGTTTCAGGATGAATCCAAAGCATTTCAAAAGATCAGGGAGGAACTCAAAGCAAAATTCGACTTGCTTCAGAAAGGACTGGACAAGAAAAAGGATGAATTGCTGGAAATTGAGGCGGAACTCAAAAAGCAGAGCATGATGCTGAGTCTTGATGCCAAAGAAGACAAGCGGAGAGAACTTGAGAGGAAGCGGCGGCATTACAAATATTTGGCCGAGGATTCCACAGAGGAAATGAAACAGGCACAGCTTGATGCCAGAAAAGAATTGGCCCAGGAGCTGGAAAAAGTTGTGAACATGATCGGGAAGCAAGAGGGATTTACCATGATCATTGAAAAAAGGACCGTCGGTCTTGTTTATTTTGATAAAGCGATCGACATCACAGATCGGGTGATAAAAGCGTACGACAAATTGGCAAAATAGGGGCGAGAAACCCGTGAAGCTCTCGATTGCAGAAATCGCCCGAATCGTGGGCGGAAAGGTCATCGGCCGGGAAGCGCTGATGATTTCAGGCATCAACTCCCTGGATGCTGCAGGGGAAGGTGAGCTTTCTTTTTTTGCGGATCGAAAATACAAGGAAAGTCTAAGAAAAACCGCCGCCTCTGCCGTATTGGTAGCCGAAAAGAGTGCGCTTTACGATGGCGTTCAGGTGGTTGTTTCCAACCCTGCCCTGGCCTACGCCAGGGTCGCCGGCATTTTTGCAACTCCGGTTTCCCGTTACCCGGGTATCAGTGAACAGGCGGTTTTGGGTCGGAAAATTCATATTGGGAAAAATGCTTCCGTTTACCCGTTCGTCTATATCGGCGAAGAGGCATCGATCGGAGACGATGTGATTCTTTTTCCGGGTGTCTTTGTGGGGAATCGGGTCAGAATCGGGGCCAGGACCGTGATTTATCCGAATGTGACCATTTCGCACGGATGTCGGATCGGAAGCGACGTCGTAATACAGCCCGGCACCGTCATCGGCAGTGATGGGTTCGGCTTCGCGAGAGACGGCACAGCGTCTGTCAGGATTCCTCAGATGGGCATCGTTCAGATTGACGACCATGTTGAAATCGGCGCGAACAACTGCATTGATCGCGCCGCCGTGGGTCGTACCTGGATAAAGAGCGGTGTGAAAACAGATAACCTCGTTCATATTGCACATAATGTGGTTGTCGGAGAAGATACGATTGTGGTCGCACAGGTTGGAATCGCGGGCAGCGTAGATGTCGGTCGTGAAGTGATCATTGGTCCCCGGGCGGGTTTCTATGACCACGTCAAGATAGGAGACAGGGCCATGATAGGTCCCGGGTGCGGCGTGACAAAGTCCATCTTGCCGGGAGACGCAGTCTCAGGACATCCACACATGCCGCATCGCTTGTGGCTGAAGGCGAGCGGTCTGATCAGGCGCCTACCCCAGCTCAACGCGTTGGTCCGAAAGCTTGAAAAGCGAATCGAGCGGATTGAGAAGCGTATGGAAAACGGAGGCCCGCCGTCATGAAACTCCCCCTGTATTACGAAGATATTGTTAAGATTCTTCCCCATCGGTACCCGTTTCTTTTGGTTGACCGAATTATCGAAATGGACCCTGGAAAGAGAATTGTGGGAATCAAGAATGTTACGGCCGACGAGCCGTTTTTTGAGGGTCATTTTCCAGGAAATCCGATCATGCCCGGCGTTCTGATCATTGAGGCGATGGCCCAGGTGGGCGGAGTAATGGCCTGTTTGGCGATCCGGGGGAATGCAGAGAGGGGAACCCGGGCCCCCGTGTTCTTCATGTCCATCGACAAGGTCAAATTTAGAAAAACCGTTGTTCCGGGCGACCAGCTTCGGTTCGAAGTGAAGGCCCTCCGAACCGGAAGCAGTGTCTGGAAGATGGCTGGAAAAGCATTTGTAGCGGAGGTGCTTGCGGCTGAAGCCGAACTCGTTGCCAAGGTGGGATAAGCCGGTCCGTCCGGAATCAATTGTGGGGATTATCCGACTCATTACGGATGCGTGGAATATGTTGTAATAATTAAGCGCTCTGAAATGAAGCGACAGGGGCGATAAGATCCATGAGGTATAAGCATGCGAATTCATAGCTCAGCGGTGGTGAGCCCCGGGGCGGATGTCGGACCGGGTGTTGAAATCGGCCCCTACAGCACGGTGGGAGAGCACGTGATCATCGGCGCCGATACCGTCATCGGTGCGCACGTGATCATTGAGGGACACACCGAAATCGGGGAACGTAACAGGATTTATCCTTTTTCCTCCATCGGCACGCCTCCCCAGGATATCGGCTATCGGGGAGAGGTTACCCGTGTGTTCATCGGCAATGATAACGTGATCCGGGAGTATGTGACCGTTCACCGTGCAACCTCAAAAGAAGACTGGAAAACGGTTGTCGGGGACCACAATTATATCATGGCCTATGCGCATATCGCCCATGACTGTGTTTTGGGCGACCATGTAATCATGTCCAATGCGGCCACCCTGGGTGGTCACATAACCATTGGACATCACGCGATTTTAGGAGGATTGGTGGCTGTGCATCAATTTGTCCGGATCGGCGCCTATGCCTTCGTAGGCGGCAAATCGGGCATTGATCGGGATGTTCCCCCTTTCATGATATCGGCGGGACCCAGGGCCAGACTTTATGGGATCAACCGAAAAGGATTGAGCCGAACGGGTTTTTCCGCGAAGACCATCGACGGCCTTAAGAAGGCTTACAGGATAATCTGGAGAGAAAACAGGACGTTTCGGGAGGGCATCCGACGCGTCAAAGAAGAGATCGATCCATTCCCCGAACTGGACGTGCTGCTGAATTTCTTTGACGGTTCAAAACGGGGAATATTGCGCTAGGGTCTACCCATGGAAAGCATCGCCCGGAAAGGAGAAACAATCGGCCTTATCGCCGGGGGTGGGCAATTCCCCATAATTGTCGCCGAGGCAATAAGAAAACAAGGCTTCCGTGTGGTGGCGGTCGCCCACTCAGGAGAGAGCGATCCGTCAATTTCTGATAAGGTTGACGAGGTTGTCTGGGTAAGATTGGGCCAACTGGGCCAACTGATCAGGGGCCTCAAAAACGCGGGGGCGGCAAAAGCCTTGATGGCGGGCTCCATCACCAAGAAACGGATGTTCCAAGATATCAGACCGGATCTGAGGGGCCTCGCAGTGATGTCAAAGCTGGCTGTGTTTCATGACGACGACATCCTGAGGGCTCTGGCTGGAGAGTTGGCCAAGGAGGGAATAGAGGTCGTGAGTTCAACCGCCTACTTACCCGAACTATTGGCCCCTCCCGGATGCCTTACCAAAAAGAAACCCAATAAGAATCAAGCAGCGGACATCCATTTTGGCTGGCAGATTGCTAAAGAGCTGGGCCGTTTGGATATCGGGCAATGCGTGGTGGTGAGAGGCAAAACCGTACTGGCCCTGGAGGCAATTGAGGGGACTGATGAAACAATTCTCCGGGGCGGAAGATTGGCGCAGGAGAATGCCGTTGTGGTTAAGGTGAGCAAGCCGAAACAAGATCTTCGCTTTGATGTGCCGTCGGTGGGCCTCAACACGGTCAGGATGATGTCTCAGGTCAAGGCATCGACGTTGGCGATCGAGGCCGGAAAAACGTTGATGTTTGACAAATACGAGATGATACAACATGCGAATGAGGTCGGGATATGTATCTTTTCGCGGTAGCACCCCACCGGTCACCCATTCCGCACGGGGGTTTTTCAGAGTGCTGCGATGAAACGAAGACGGAAAACACAGAGAGATGAGACAAGAAAAGTTAAGGGTGGGCGTGATCGGGGTCGGACATTTGGGGGAGTACCACGTCCAGAAATATAAAGCCATCCCCGCGGCGGAACTGGTGGGTATCGTGGATACCAACTTCGATCGGGCCGATGAAATACAGCGGCGATACCGAACAAAGGCCTTCAGAACACACCATGACATATTGGACCAGGTCGATGCGGTAAGTCTGGTCGTGCCCACGGAGGCCCACTTCGAGATCGCAAAAGATATTCTTTCAAGCGGTGTTCACTTACTCATCGAAAAACCGATCACCTATAAACTGGACGATGCCGATAACTTGCTGAATCTGGCACAAAAGGAGAACTTGGTTTTGCAGGTCGGACTCGTGGAGCGTTTTAATCCGGCTGTCGTGAAAATGGAAACCTTGTTGAATCAACCTGTCTTTATCGAGTCGCACCGGATGAATCTTTTTACGACCAGAGGCATCGATGTGGACGTGGTTCTCGATCTTATGATTCATGATTTGGATATCATCCTGCACGTGGTTCCAAGCGAGGTGAAGGAGTTGCATGCAGTGGGAATGTCGGTCATGACCGGGAAAACGGATATCGCCAATGCGAGGTTGATCTTCGAGAACGGCGCCGTTGCCAATTTGACGGCCAGCAGGGTATCCAACAAGACCCTGAGAAAAATCCGTGTGTTTCAGCCGGACGCCTACCTCTCCGTCAATTGTGGGAAAAGAGAAATCAGCGTTATCCGTCTGGACAGTGAAGTGGATAATTCAAACCCTTACCCCCAGATTACCGCCGACAAGATTCGATTTCGTGACAGTGATCCATTGGCTGATGAAATCTCTTCATTTGTCGATGTCGTCATGAATGGGGCTTCACCGGTTGTTACAGGGAGGGACGGGCGAAGAGCCCTGCAATTTGCACTCGGCATAATCGACCAGATTGAAAGGGGCTGTAATAATTTTCAGGCCGTCTGCTGATCCAAAAGACTCTAAACTCATTGCCATTGTGGCCGGTGAGGCTTCGGCTGATCTGCACGGTTCCTCCCTGGTGAAAGCCATAAAGCGCGTGGATCCCCATATCGTTTTTTGCGGTATCGGCGGGGAGAAAATGCAACAAGCCGGGGTGAGAATCCTCATTGCTTCCTCTGAGATGGCGGTGGTTGGGTTGACCGAGGCGCTTTTTCGTGTGCACACCATTTTCAAAGCCTCCCGAATGCTCAGAATACTATTCAAAGCCTCCCGTCCCGATCTACTCATTCTCATTGACTATCCCGACTTCAATATTCACATCGCGGGGATCGCAAAACGGTATCAGGTGCCTGTGCTCTACTATATCAGTCCCCAAGTATGGGCGTGGAGAAGTGGCCGGGTGAGAAAAATATCGCGTCGTGTGGACCGCATGGCCGTCATATTGCCTTTTGAGGAAGCATTCTACAGGAAGCGAGGCGTCAATGTGGCCTATGTGGGGCACCCATTGATGGATGCCATGCCACCCGGATCTGAGATGCAAAGGGCCGAATTCAATCAGGGATCGGATCGGGACCGGCGCACCATGGCGCTGTTGCCCGGAAGTCGGAAGGAAGAGGTAAAGAATTTGGCGCCGATCATGGTCCGCGCCGCAGAGATTCTGAAAAAACGCTATCCCAACATTCGATTTGTCCTTCCCTTGGCACCGACAATTCAGGCCGGGTATGTCCGGTTATTTACGTCATCCGCGACAGTGGATGTAGAAATTTCCACGAGAGGGACTTATGAAGTCTTGAGGCGTTGTGATGCAGCCCTCGTGGCATCCGGCACGGCGACGCTGGAAGCGGCCATCATGGGGATCCCTATGGTTATTGCCTACAAAGTTTCGCCTTTATCCTACTGGGTGGGCAGGCGAGTGATCAAGGTCCCGCATATCGGTTTGGCAAATCTCGTGGCCGGCGAGACGGTGGTTCCGGAACTGATCCAGGATGAGGTCACCCCGGAGCGGCTTGCGCATGAGGCTTCCATGATACTTGATCATGGAGATGCGAGAGAAAATATGATACGAAAACTGAAAGGCGTCAGAGAGTGCCTTGGAAAGGGAGGGGCGTCGGAACGTACGGCTCAGATAGCCATTCAAATGATGAAGGGGAGTACCCATGGCCAGAACCATCTTAATCGTAGATGACGAAGCCAACATTCTTCAGTCATTGGAGGGCATCCTTTCAGACGAAGGATTTGAAATCATTCGTGCGGGAAGCGGAAGGGAGGCCCTGACAAAAATAGAGGAAGAAATCCCCGACCTGGTCCTCCTGGACATATGGATGCCCGGAAAGGACGGACTTGAGACACTCACGGATATCAAGCGAGCGTATCCAAGCCTCCAAGTGGTCATGATGTCCGGCCACGGTACCATAGAAACCGCGGTGAGAGCGACGAAGATGGGCGCTTATGATTTTATAGAAAAGCCGTTATCACTCGAAAAACTGTTGTTATCGGTGAATAACGCACTCGAATATTATCGACTCGAAGAGGAGATAACCCTCCTTAAGGAAAAGGAAAAAAAGAAATACAACATCACGGGTCAGAGCGAAATAATTGCGCAACTCAAGGAACAAATCCGCATTGTGGCGCCCACAAACGCCTGGGTGCTGATTTCCGGAGAGAACGGCACAGGAAAAGAACTGGTCGCCCATACAATCCACAGCCTCAGTGAACGAGACCGCAAACCCATGGTGGAGGTGAATTGTGCGGCGATTCCGGAGGATTTGATTGAAAGCGAGCTTTTTGGGCACGAAAAAGGCGCGTTTACGGGTGCGACCACCATGCGGAAAGGCAAATTCGATCAGGCCCATGAAGGCACGATTTTCTTGGATGAAATCGGAGATATGAGTCTGAAGGCTCAATCCAAGACTTTAAGAATTTTGCAGGAGCAAAAATTCGAACGGGTTGGCGGAACGCGGACCATTCAGGTCGATGTTCGAGTGCTGGCGGCAACGAACAAGGACCTGGAAGTTGAAATAGAGAAAGGAACGTTCAGGGAAGATCTGTACTTTCGTTTGAATGTGATACCCATGCGAGTCCCACCGCTAAGAGAGCGTCTTGAGGACATTCCCGCTTTGGTAGATGAATTCCGGAAGGAATTCTCATTGAGCGCGAAGATAGAGACAAAAAGATTCACCGAGGAGGCGATTCGGATTTTACAGAAGTATGAATGGCCCGGAAATGTTCGGGAACTCAAAAATCTGGTCGAAAGGCTTATGATCATGGTGCCGGGCCAAGTGATTCAGCCGAAAGACATTCCCGCTCCTTTTAATAAATCTCCAGGAATAAAAGAAAGTTTCGAATCCGCCTTGATGCAGGGTTCACTGAGAGCGGCAAGGGGTGAGTTTGAAAAGGCTTTTATAGAGGGTAAATTGCGGGAATTCAAAGGGAACATCTCCCAGACAGCTGAGTCCATCGGCATCGAGCGAAGCAATCTTCACAAAAAAATAAAAGCGTATGGGCTTGACGGATCCAAGATTCCCTGAAGCCTGGGCATTGCAATGTCACGCATCACGCGCTTGGAGATCGGGCGAAATCAACACACCGCGTCTATCCGCTTCCATAGTTCTTCCCGGCCCTGCCTTGTTTTTGTGGAAAACAGCACGGGGCTGACGTGGAAAATTCCCCCAAATTGACGCTTCAAAATGTCCGGACGTTTCCGGGCTTGTTGGCGTGACAGCTTGTCCGCCTTCGTGAGCACAACAATGGGGTGTATTCCGTAATGTTCCAGCCACTCCAGCAGTTGTTTGTCTCCCAATGTCGGTTCTCTTCTGATGTCGAGGATCACCACCACCGCTTTCAGGTTTTCCCTTCCACGCAAATAGGTCTCCACCATCTGTTCCCATGATTTTCTTATTTGGACCGGTACCCGCGCGTACCCATAGCCCGGCAAATCAACCAGATACAAACGGCGGTCAAGCTCGAAAAAATTGATGGCCTGTGTTCTGCCGGGCTTGGCGCTGGTCCTGGCAAGGCCCCTTCGGTTGACAAGGATGTTTATGAGGGAGGACTTCCCCACATTGGACCTGCCCGCAAAGGCGATCTCGGGCATATTCGGTGGGGGGAATTGGGTTTGACGAAAGGCGCTTTTGAGAAACTTGACGTCCATGGGGAAAGACTGGGCTTTGACTTATAGGTTAACAAATTTGGGATCCGGTCCGGGGCAAGCGCGGCAGTGCGCTGCAAATGACGACTTATCGCTTGCTCAGAAATGCTTCAATTCTATTCAACCCCTCCCGAATGTTCTCGATGGAATTGGCATAGGACAAGCGAAGGTACCCCTCTGCATTTTGTCCGAAATCGATTCCAGGAGTCACGCCGACCCCCGCTTTTTCGAGGATTTCAAAGGCCAGCTCGTATGAACGGGCGGCCAGATGCTTGGCATTGACCAAAAGGTAAAAGGCGCCGGCCGGTTCGACAGTGAGACCAAACCCCAGCTCCCGGACCCGCTTGATCATATATCTGCGACGTTCATCATAGGTGCGCCGCATCTGTTCCACATCATCCCGGGCCTCGGTAAGGGCTCGCAGACCTGCCCATTGCGCGACACTGCTCGCCGATATGAAGAAGTTCTGCTGCACCTTCTGTAAAGGTCGGACATAGTTGAGGGGCGCAATGAGGTACCCGAGACGCCAGCCGGTCATGGCGTAAAGCTTCGAAAAACCGTTGAGCACAAATGCGGTATCGGTGAATTCCAAAATGGAATGCTCCGTCTCTCCGTAAACCAGCCCGTGGTAGATCTCATCGGATATGACCGGTACCCCCAGTCCGGCGATCCTTTCGATTCTTTCCTTTGACAGCAGGTTGCCCGTTGGGTTTGAAGGTGAATTGATCAGAATTGCCTTTGTTCTTGAGCTTATTTTCGCCTGAATCTGCTCCGGCCTCAACTGGAAGCCATCGGCTTCATATACATTCACATAGACGGGTCTGGCACCCAGGAAATGGGCGAAGTTCGGATAACACGGATAGTGCGGATCGGACATGATAATTTCGCTGTCTACTTCCAGGAGGGCGGAGAAGAGCATGAAAAGCGCCGGAGATGTTCCGGAGGTTACGATTATCTGATCCGGCACAACGCTAACCCCGTATTTCTTGAGGTAATTTTCACAGATGGCCTCTCTAAGCTTGATGAGTCCGAGGCTGTGGGTATAGTGGGTTTCACCGCTGCACATCGCCTCTTGGGCCGCGTTACAAACGCACCGGGGCGTTGGAAAATCGGGTTCTCCAACCTCCAAATGTACAATGTGGCGACCCTGTGCCTCCAGCGCATGCGCTCTCTCCAGAACATCCATTACAATGAAAGAAGGGAGGTCACGGACCCGTTTACTTATTTCATCCATAATTCAGCAAACTCCTCTCGAAACGACTTCGGCGTCTGCCCCCGACCTCTCGCCTATTCCCAGAGCAGGGCGCAAACGGAACGTCATAATCAACCTTCTTATTTCATTAAATTCTATGACTTCCAATATGTTATATCACTTTATTCAGCGGATACTCTATGATTCCCTCCGCACCCGCCTTGATGAGTTGAGGAATCAGGTCCCGGACGACCCTTACATCCACGATGACCTCCACAGAGACCCAGTTCGAATTGTACAGGCCGGCCACAGTCGGGGCGTTCAGGCTGGGTAGGATATCCATCACCGCTTCCATGTGCTTCAGGGGAAGATTCATTTTCAAACCCGCCATGTTCTCGGCCCGGAGAGCCCCTTTAAGCAGCAGAACGATCTGTTCGATTTTGGATTTTTTCCAGGGGTCTTTGTAGGCCTCGCGGTTGGCGATCAGTTGTGTATTTGATTCCATAAGTTCAGAAATGATCTTAAGCCCATGCGCCCTGATGGTGCTTCCCGTTTCTGTGACCTCCACAATCGCATCCGCCAGGCCGGAAACCACTTTGGCTTCCGTCGCACCCCAGGAGAATTCAACTTTCACATCAATATCCTTCGATCTGAAATATCGCTTGGTAAAATTTACAAGCTCCGTGGCGATTTTTTTCCCTTGCAGATCCTCAACCCTTCTTATGTTGGAGTCGGCGGGCACGGCCAGCACCCACCGTGCCGGATTTTGACTCACTTTGGAATAGATCAAATCATCCACGATGATCACATCCGATTCGTTTTCTTCGATCCAGTCTTTACCGGTAAGCCCTGCGTCGATAGTCCCGTTTTCCACATACCGGGACATCTCTTGGGCCCGACAGATGGTACATTCCATGTCGTCATCGTTGACGTCCGGAAAATAACTACGTTCGTTGACGTTGATCTTCCAGCCCGATTTTTCAAAAAGATTGACGGTCGCCTTTTGAAGGCTTCCTTTGGGAATCCCGAATTTCAGTTTTTTCATTTCCGGTATACCTTCTTGGGATCGAATACTTTTTCACCCACCACGCTCACATTGCCTTCGTGATCCACCCTTTTATGAAAGCAGGACTCATATCCGAGGTGGCAGGCGGCGCCGCCCAGTTGAACGACTTTCAAGAGGACGGTGTCGTCGTCGCAATCCGCGTAGATTTCCTTGACTTTTTGCACATGGCCTGATGTCTCGCCTTTGTGCCAGAGTTCCTGACGAGAGCGACTCCAAAAGTGTGCTTCTCCGGTGTCCAGGGTTTTCTCCCACGCGGCCTGGTTGATATATGCGAGCATCAAGACCTTGCCCGATGTAGAATCTTGGACAATGGCGGGGAGGAGTCCGTTTCCCTTAGAGAAATCGAGTTTAATCATTGAATGAGGTCCTTCCTGCGTCAATTTGAACGAAGAAAATTAGCATATCGAAAATTAAGTGCAAGGAAAATGTGCGTGTAACCCATTGTCGGCCAAAGGCTCGAATCGAATCAAACTCACGTCGAAGCCCCGAAATCGTAAGCACCGGACAGGCAGGGATATCGGGTGAAATGCAGAATGACGTGTCCGATGATTTCCTTTCGTGGCCGGGTTTTGAATCGTGGGGTTTAGCGCTCGCAAATGCCACTGAGCTGGCCGCATGCGGCCAGGATATCAGTCCCTTTGCTTTTCCGTATGATGGCTGTAAAATTATTATTTATGAGGATCTCTTGAAATTGAAGGGTCCTGTCCATCGGCGGAGGACACATCTTCGATCCCGAATGGGAATTCAGTGGAATCAAATTTATTTTTGCTCTCAACCCGAACAATAACTTGCAGAGTTTCACCGCATCTGCGTTCCGATCGTTTACCCCCTCGATCAGGATATACTCGAATGTAAGCATCCTCCTGTTCGGAAGCGGGAAATCCTTACAAGCCCGAATTAAGTCCTTCAGGGGGTATTTCCTGTTGACGGGCATGAGAAAACTTCGGGTGGCATCATCCGCAGCATTGAGTGAAATGGCCACATTGATGGTGATGTCTTGGCCCAATTTTCTCATTTGAGGCACAAGCCCACAGGTTGAAAGCGTTACCTTGCGATGGGAGAAATTTGCGCCGTTTTCACTCACCAGGATTTTCATCGCTTTCAGCACCGCATCGTAATTTGCAAGGGGTTCACCCATGCCCATGAGAACAATATTGGTCATTCGATCCGGTTCCTTCATCGATTGCTTTATTTGAATCACCTGATCAACGATCTCCGATGGCATCAGGTTCCTCTTGAGACCTTGCGCGGCCGTAAGGCAAAACCGGCAGCCCATGGCACAGCCTGCCTGAGAAGACACGCAAACCGTGTAATGATCCCTTTCCGGGATCAGCACCGATTCGATAGAGAGACCATCCGGCAGCCTGAAAAGGTATTTTTCCGTGCCGTCTCTGGAACGCAGGTGCTTGACTTTTTTGAGGGGGCTCAAATTCGTCTCTTCTTTCAAACGCTCGCGGACCGGTTTCGGCAGGTTGGTCATTTCCTCAAAAGAGCACGCCGGCCGCTTGAAAACCCATTGACGGATCTGACGAGCCCGATACGCTTCCATACCCAGGCTGAGCACCCAGGCTTCCATCTCCCGGGAATCCATGCCTTTGATGTCAGCTTTCATGCTCACACTCACCGGCTGCAAGGGCGGATGGATTTTGACACATGGTCCGGAGTTTCGCCAGTTCCCAAACGTAGTCGTAAAGATGCAATCCCTTGCTGGACGCGATGATTTCTCCGTCCTCCACCCCGATGCTTGAGGCCATATATTCCTTCAAAAGCTGGATCCCTCCCAGGTTGGCGGGAAAGCCGTTCCACAGATCCCAGGATCTGAAATAGATGATGAAATGAAGTTTGGCATCATGGATGCGTGTGTCAATGCCCCGAAGGCATGGCGGGTCGTTCAAGTAGATTGCCTTCGGATCTCCAACGGTCATGTATGCCTGATTTGTCTCAGGACCATCCTCCCGGTACATCCGAATGACTTCGGCGATCTGTGGCTCCAGGTAAGACCCGTACGTGTAGTCCTCCCCAGGCTGCTTGACGGCGGTCATCAGGTAGGGGAGGTATTCCTCAAGGTATCCATCTGCGACCGGATTGGGAATTCCCAGGGCGGGGGGGATATCCGGCAATAGGGGCCGGACTCCGGGGTATTTGATGTGCAGCGTCACATAATCGAACTCAAGCCGCTTTTGGCCTTCATAACTGCCTCTGTCTATGACATATTCCCTACCGGTCTCCAGCAATCGGTACACGCACTGGAACCAGGCATCCGGTAAGTCTCGTGCTTCAATGAAATCTAACTTCATGGCGACTCCTAACTATATGGGTTTCTTATTGAAATTAAAGTTTCCGGCCGATCATCGTTTTTTTCCCCTTCAGGGCAGGACATTATTTTTGCCGTGATGAACCTATATCACACGGATGAATCAACATGAAAGCGTTTTACGACTTGAGCACGGGCATTTCTCCGTTCCCCGCCCACCGCTTCGGGGGAGGTCGCCGCGTGCCGCAAACTGCCGGGGCAAATGCCCCTGAATGCA
>JAWOGN010000146.1:0-2996 GCA_046496815.1 Desulfatiglandaceae bacterium | reverse complement strand
GTTATGAAAAACGGCTGGCGTTGATGTTTCTCGACCTTGACCGCTTCAAAGCAATCAACGACTCGCTTGGCCACGAGGCAGGCGACGAGTTACTCAAGAAGATGGGCAGGCGAATCGGGGAGTCCCTGCGGGAAAGCGATATCGTCGCGCGCCTGGGAGGCGATGAGTTTATCATGCTGCTGCCCGAGATTACTGCGGAAACCCAGGTGACAACGGTTGCCGGAAAAATCCTGGCAGCCGTCGCAAGGCCCTTTACACTCGCCGGACAGGAGTTTCGCATCACCATCAGTATCGGTATTGCCATGTTTCCGGCCGATGGGGAAGATGAGCAAACACTTATGAAAAGCGCCGATATCGCAATGTATAACGCAAAAGAGGGAGGGAAGAACAACTTCCGGTTCTACTCCGAAGAGCTCAACACTGACTCGCTGGAGCGCCTCACCCTGGAATCGAACCTTCGCAAGGCGCTGGAGAACAATGAATTCCGTCTTTTTTACCAGAGCAAGCAGGACATGACCACCGGCCGCATTACCGGCATAGAGGCGCTGCTGCGCTGGCAGCATCCTGATCTCGGGTTGATTCCGCCGATGCAATTCATACCCCTGGCAGAAGAAAACGGGCTCATCATTCCCATCGGGCGCTGGGTTTTCAAAACCGCCTGCCGTCAGAACCTCGCATGGCAAAACCAAGGGTTTCCCAAATTGAGCATGGCCGTGAATATTTCCAAGCGACAGTTCTTTGATGAAGATTTCTTAAAGGACGTCGGGGACGCGCTGCAGGAAAGCAAAATGGCACCCGAGCTGCTCGAACTGGAAATCACCGAAGCGATTCTCATGCACGACATGGACCAGACGATCCGGATTCTCAAGGATTTGAAACAGATGGGGGTGCGGGTAGCGATAGATGATTTCGGTACCGGTTACGCATCACTGTCCAAATTAAAGGAGTTTCCGCTTGACACCCTCAAAATCGACGGCTCGTTCATTCAAAATATGATTCCGAACACCGAAATCAAAAGCTTGACAAGGGCCCTCATTGATCTGGGCAAAAGCCTGGGTTTCACGGTGGTCGCGGAATGCGTGGAGTCCAAGGAGCAGGCCGATCTTCTTAGAATCCATTCATGCGACCAGTTCCAGGGCTTTTACATAAATAAACCCATGCCGCCAGCAGAGTTCGCCTTGGCGGTACGCGAACAGCTAAAAGGCTATGCGGATACAGCATCGCCTGATCAACCAACATGAATTCCTTTCGGCATATCCCGCGTTTGGCCCGATCGCAGGTTTCGACCGGTGTGTTGGAGCACGGCCTGAATATAAAGACCCTACCTCTACGTCCGTTAGATCGCCCGGGTCAGCGGCAAGCCCAAGATTATTTGAACCTATCTCAAAATTGTCTTTTGGCCCAATATCTTTGCTGGCGTCTTATCTCAAATCCTCGAAATTACAAAAAATAGGCTGCCAGATGTAATCTGATGCCGATATATCGGTGGAGAATAACACTGCTTGCCATCGGTATCAGTATTCCCGGACATCCTGCAATTTGCACATTGAATCTGCCAATGTGCTCCGGGCCAAAATTCACATTACTGCCTTGACATAGCCGTAGTGTGCATTTTACAAATCCTAAATTTTTTTAAAAAATTGCCCGGATATTTGACACCCGCATTTTTCGGACGTATGTAAGGAGTATGACATAGCCAAACCTATCATAAGATTGGGACGGAAAGTCACGGGCCTGATTGAATCCTACGCTCACCTTTAATTCGGTTATGATAGCCGGACTACCACTTCAATAGTTTCGGTCTGGCATTTTTTATGAGCGTATATATATTCATTGACCTCGCCCCCCTCCTGGAGGTGGTTATGACCGATGAAAAAAACAATCCCTCCTTGCAATCCAACCTGTCCCCATTTCCCGGCCTTTCACAACTCCGCCAACAAGCAGAACAAAAGGCCAGATCCATGCCCCTCCCCGATCTGGACGCAATGTCCCATGAAGAAATCCGGCACATGATGTATGAAATGCAGGTCAAGCAGATCGAGGCAGATTTGCTGGTCGAGCAGTGGCACCGTCAGCGTGAAGAGAGGGATGATCAGGCTGAGCTATTCAGGATCGTCACCGAAAATATGTTGGATATGGCCGCGCTGACCGATATGGAAGGAAACTTCACTTTTGCCGGAAAAGCCCATGAAATCCTGGGTTATGAGCCCAGTTTTTTGATTGGGAAAAATGTGATGAATTTTGTGCATCCTGAAGATCTCCCGCGCATACTGGAGGCATTTCGATGAATCTGTTGCATCGGGGCAATTTCGTAAAGTTGAATATCGATACAGGTGCGAAGACGGCTCCTACCTCTGGTTTGAAACCGTAGGTAATTTTATTACAGATGAAAAGGGTACACCGCAAAAAATTATCTTCACTTCAAGGGATATTACGGAGCGCAAACAAGTGGAAGATGCGTTACAGGAAAGCGAAGCCCGTTTTCGGCTGCTTTATGAAAAAGCCCCTCTCGGGTATCAGTCATTGGATGAAAAGGGTCATTTTATCCAGGTCAATCAAGCCTGGCTCGACACTCTCGGATATGTCCGGGAGGAGGTGATCGGAAAATCCTTTGCTGATTTCCTGCACCCTGATTGGCGCGATCATTTTAAAGAAAACTTTCCTCGTTTCAAAGCCATAGGCGAAATTTTGGGCGTTGAATTTGAGATGGTTAAAAAGAACGGCGCATTTATTCTTGTTTTTTTCAATGGAAAAATCAGCAAGGATAAAAACGGAAAATTCCAGCAGACCCATTGTATCTTCTATGATATCACCGAGCGCAAGCAGGCAGAAAAAGAGCAAGAAAGGCTTCAGGCCCAGCTCAACCAAGCCCAGAAAATGGAGTCCGTGGGACGTCTGGCAGGCGGCGTGGCCCATGATTTCAATAACAAGCTTACTGTCATCAACGGGTATGCAGAAATGGCCATCGACATGATGGACCCTTCAGATCCCCTCCA
>JAWOGN010000063.1:0-5992 GCA_046496815.1 Desulfatiglandaceae bacterium | reverse complement strand
CACCGAACAAATTCTCAAGCTCCAGTCTTGCCGCCCGACCGATTGCCTGAATCATACGGCCTCTTTTTCCGATGAGGATTCCTTTCTGCGATTCCTTTTCCACATGCACGCTCGCCTCGATGGAAAAAAGATCCTGAACCGGCGTTTCCTCGAGCTTGACCACTGTAACCGCTGCGGAATAAGGCAATTCCTTGTTTGTAAACAAAAAGATCTTCTCACGGATGATTTCTGAAACCAGGGCGCCCTCCGACTGATCCGTCTTCATATCCTCAGGAAAATATTGTGGTCCCGGCTTCAGCCCAAGCTTGAGCTGTTCCAGGAGTGCTTCCATGCCATCTCCTTTGAGAGCGGAAATGGGGATAATTGCGTCAAAAGGATATAAATGTCTGAACCGATCGATAATGGGTAACACGAGTTCTTTTGGTTTTGTATCGACTTTATTAATTGCGAGGACACAAGGTTTTTTCATTTGCCTCGACTTCTTGAGGAGGGACGAAATTTCGCGGGGATCGGGGCTGAGATCTATCACCAAAAGGACCGTGTCCACCTCCCGGCACGCCGCTCTCGCGGATGCCACCATACTCTTGTGAAGGGCTGTACGGGTGACATGAATGCCGGGGGTATCCATAAAAACCATTTGAAACCCATCTCCGTGATAAATCCCGATGATGCGATTCCGGGTGGTTTGTGGTTTCGGGGACACAATGGACAGCTTTGTTCCCAGAATTCGGTTTAAGAGTGTGGATTTTCCCACGTTGGGCGGTCCTATGATCGCCACAAAACTCGACAGAAATTTCATGCCTTTTCCACCCTTACTCGTCCCCGGGGAATCGAATCGTCCGTTTTCACCTGGATCACGTTTGCGCCGGTCTTGGCCTTCAATAATTGGAGACCCTGGTTTTTATACCCTCTGATCAACGGGATTTCTCTGCGGGACACAAAAATCCTGATTATCGAGCTCTCACCCGGGGGTGGCAACTCGCCTTCCAGCGCGATATGATAAATACGAGATCGCACCAGAAAACCAAAAGAAGGATGCCAGGGGCCTGCGATAATCTGACCCGCTTCCAACAGGGAGGGAGAACTCATCAATCCCATCCGAATCACCGGGATATTTTCCCGTTCAAGCCGAATGCAGCTCTCTGCGCAGAGGCGCACCGCCGCTTCAAGGCTCAGGGGTTCATATCGCCCCTCTTTGTACCACCGCGCCAGTTCCGTGCCGCGGATGACGACCACCGGGTACAGACGGACCATATCCGGGTTCAACTTTATGACGGCGGCAATTGTTGATTTGAACTTCCACTCAGAATCCCCCGGCAGGCCCGGCATAAGCTGAATTCCCACCTTGAATCCATGCCTTCTGAGAATTTGGACTCCTTTTCGTGCATCCTCTGAAGTGTGTCCGCGTTTCGAAAGTGCCAGAACATCATCTGCCATGGATTGAACACCCAATTCCACGGTGAGGACGCCGTAGGATTTCATCAATGCCAAGCGGTCTTCATCGAGTGCGTCAGGCCTTGTTGAAACCCTTATGGAGCCAAAATACCCCGCTTTAAGGAACGGCCCTACCGCATAAAGAAGCGATTCCATTCCAGCGATGGGAAGCCTCGTGAACGTGCCCCCATAAAATGCCACTTCCGGGTTTCTCCGTTTGTCAAAGTGCGCTGCGTGAATTGCTCGATCGATAATTTTTTCAACATCTGATCCGTTTATCGGCCGGGCGGGATACGACGTTATTCTTTCCTGCTCGCAAAAAACGCATCGATGCGGACACCCCTGGTTGGGGATAAAGACGGGTACGATGAGGGGTTTCAGCTTTCCTTTAGGCAAAGAAAGACCTCTCTTGCGACCTGTTGTTCGGCCTCCTTCTTACTCTTTCCTTCTCCTTCACCCAAGCGTTCTCCATTGAGCATGAGCGCCACAGTGAAGGTTTTGTCATGAGGGGGCCCGCTTTCCTTTACCAAGTGATATCTAGGCAACGTCTTGTAACTCGCTTGGGTATACTCCTGGAGCAAGCTTTTGAAATCATGAATCATCTCCTGCGTACCAACCCTTTTCAGAGAAGATGAAAACAGCTCCGCGATGACTTCCAAGGTCTTATCAAAACCGGCGTCGAGGTATAGGGCGCCGATCAGGGCTTCCACCGAGTTTGCCAGGATAGAGGGCTTTTCCCGGCCACCGCTTTGCTCCTCCCCTTTTCCCAAGCGTAGGTAAGCGCCCAACCTCAATCTCAAAGCAATTTGGTAAAGCCCGGCCTCATCCACGACAGCCGCCCTGTATTTGGACAAACTGCCTTCCTCGGCGTCTCTAAAACCCTCCATAAGCAGATGACTGATGCCCAGATCCACAACCGCATCTCCGAGAAACTCAAGCCGCTCATTGTCTTTCAGACTTGGATCCGACTGTTCATTCACATAGGAGGCATGGCGAAACGCTTGCAGGAGCAATTGGGGCTGCTTGAACTGGTATCCCAAGGTTTTGTAGAGTTTTTTAAGTTCCGCTTTTTCTGAGTCCGATTTCATTTTTTACCAATTTATGTAAGTTCGTGGGAAACTCTTGCTTTCACCGGTCGATACGGCGGCTTCCCTCCGGGCATTTGTGTTTCAGAGACGCCCGCCGACGTCATCCACAAAAAAACCGCGGGCCCATAACGTCTCACCAATTCCAACCCGTAAAACCCATTAACTTCGGTATCCTATACAAGCCTCAGGTCATTTTCAAGCCAAGAAAAATCCCCCGTTTCTCTTGCAAGCTCAAGGGACTTGACGCTTTTCAAACGTGGGTAGATGAGAGGATTCCGCACAGATCAATCGTGAAGCCTCATTCTGAAGCACTATTTTTCAAATGTCTCTTGCGGGGGGGATTTGTCCCGCGAATTATTTGACTTTTATGCGAGCAATTCATATGAATAGAATTGGTATAATGGGAGCCAAAGGGAATGAAAAAAACCATAATCCTAGAAGCAAAAGACATTTCTGAGAAACTTCGGAAGATAGCCCGTCAGATTATAGACAATGATGACGCCATTGAGGATATTGTGCTTGTGGGTATTCGAACGGGGGGGGCGTTTTTGGCCGCGCGCCTTCAGGAGGCAATCGGTCGGCTTGATGGGCTTAAACCTCCCATAGGCGTACTTGATATCACCCTGTATCGCGATGACTGGACCCGGGTCGGTACCGCGCCCATCGTAGGAAAAACCGAATTGCCCTTCTCCGTGGATGAAAAACGAGTCATCCTCGTCGATGATGTCCTGTTTACGGGTAGAACCGTGAGAGCCGCCATGGATGCGCTGATGGATTATGGCCGACCCAAAAAAATTGAACTCGCGATTCTCATAGACAGGGGAGACGGAAATCGGGAACTTCCCATTGCAGCCAACTACGTGGGTGGTATCTGGGACACGGCGCCTGAGGAAACCATCAACGTGTATCTCGAGGAGCAGGGGTTTCATGACCATGTAGCGATTGAAGGACGAGAGGCAGCCTGATCATGCCGCACAAAAAGAAAACCGGGAAGAAAAAAACAGCGCCGCAAACCGTTCTGCGTGCTGAGGAAGAAACGCTCGTCAATGAACTCCTGGAGTATTCCCAGGATATGGATCCCAGCCAAATGCTTGCAAGAATCCCCGACTCGCGAATTGCTCAGGGACTCATAGACCGATTGCCCTTGGATGAAAATACGCCCATCTCTCTGCTGACGGCAATAAAGGAAAAATTCGAGCAGAAAGAAGTTCGGAAAGCCGTTAAACGGTCCCTATACCGACTCAAGAGCCAAGGCCTTTTCAATGAAGCCGTCCCGAATGAAACGCGCCGATCTCCCTCTATCCTCAAACCGGCACAAAAAAAGGAACCTGAAGCATATATCGGTCCCTTGGATTTAAAGGGATCCCGTGCCGTTTTCATCATACTCCACAGGGCCTTAAAGGGTCAGGATGTGGGGCTGGGTATCGTCTCCGATGAAGCGGGAATGCAGCAGTTCCATTATGGCGTCTTCAGCAAGAATCGCACAAGAGAGCTTAAAGCTTACTTTGCTCAAGAGGCTGGTCCTTTGGTGAACACCTCCTTGTCTCATGCCGCCACCGTCCTTGAAGCGGCGTACCGCCGTCACCTGGAACTGAATCCTGACGTACCGCAAGACTACCTTGAAATCAGGCCCTGGTTGCTGGAACAGAGCTCCGTCCTCAGCCGTCCGGCCATTTATGACACGGCGTCATGCAGCGAGTCATCTGACGGAGTTTTGACCGATTCCCAGCTCGAGCGGCTTTTTGCCCACGAACTGATGCAATCATGGTTTATCGAATTGGAGCGTCTGCGGCCATGTATGGAAGAGATTCTACAGATTGATGACAGCCCGATTGTTCTCACGGAACCCCAGAAAATTGACCGACTCCGGCACATCAAAGAAAAACGCATCGAGGGACTTTTTCCACCGGAAAAGCGCACGCTGCTCCAACATCGATTTGACGAAATGGCTTATATGTTCTACAAACTGGGTCAGGAAGATTTCTGCCGCCTTTGTTTGGCCGCTGCCCATAGCCTCACTCAAAAGGATACGATTCTCAAAATAAATCCTGTCATTGCGTTTCTAATGGATCGCAGCCTTGATTTCTACATGAACACCCCTGAAGAAACCGACGTTCAAGAAACGCCGGAAGATGACCGTATAAGCCGTATTGTGCTTCCTTAAATGTGGAGGAGGTCGCCATGCCGATTACAATTTCCGTAACTACGGGCTCAAGGACTGATATGGTAGATATCACCGGTGCGGTTCAAAAGGAGGTTTCCAGGGCAGCGGTATCCGACGGGATATGTACTGTCTATGTCCCCCATACCACCGCAGGCGTAACCATCAATGAAGGCGCAGATCCGGATGTCTGCCGGGATATCATGCAAAAATTAAATGAACTGGTACCTCCCGATGCGGGGTATCGACACATGGAGGGAAACGCCGACAGTCATATCAAGGCATCCATGATGGGTAGTTCGGTGACGGTGCCGATTCAAAACGGACGTCTTGTCCTTGGAACCTGGCAAAAGATTTTCTTTTGTGAATTTGATGGATCCAGGTCTCGAAAAGTCTGCATCCAAATTTCCTAGATCGTTGCCGACGCATGGCCGGACTCTAAAGACCGCCGCCGCCGTGTGCCTGACGCCATGCACCCTGATGCCCTTTCACAGCCCTCACGGCCCCGAGGGACTTGGATCATCGAGCGGAAACCGGTAAAAAATAACGGGCTTTTCAGCAGCCGAACGGTGTTTTTTAGACCAGTCTTACCCCGCCCGGATCCAGCCCCTTCTCCACCAGCCATTCCCGAATCGCACGGTAAAGAAGATGATAGAAGTTCTCCGTTCCCCCCAATCCTCGTCTCCCAAAGAAGTAGTTGATCTCCAATACCAAAGGTGTCGGATCCCTAACGCCGGCAGGGAACACCCAATCAATCGCCGCCAAATTGATGCCGGTTTTGAGAGACAATCCTTGAGTGTACTCTCCCCCCTTTTTCTGGAGATCGGGGCGCCAGTGATGATCGATCGTTGCGCCCCGGCCAATCGTGGTGATGACCTCGCCGGAATTTCCAGGTCGTTTCCAGTAAGTCAGAATCCGCTTTCCGATAACGACCGCGCGAAGTACGTTTCCCCCGCAAGGCACAAACGCCTGCGTGACAAACCCTGAAAGCCCTGATGCTTCCAGAAGAATCATGTGTTGCAATGCCTCGAACAGGGACCGATTGTCCCTTACCAGATGGACGCCTTCCGCCTCATGGGCTTTGTCCGCCTTGACCAAAAAGGGCAATTCATGGGGGAGTTCCGTTTCCTCCGGGCAGGTTTCCTTCCATTGCCTAACGGATGACCAGCGAAATGTCTCCGGATGCGGATACTGCAATATGAGCAGCAGTCCATAGGATTAAAATTACTATGATACTGTATATATAAGGATGTTTTTTCATACTAAAGCTCCTTCATAAACTTTCTTAGTTCCAGACACTTTTCATAAA
>JAWOGN010000375.1:0-8036 GCA_046496815.1 Desulfatiglandaceae bacterium | reverse complement strand
AAGGACAACTTGGGTTGGATACGTGCCTTGGGAATGGCATTCGCATTTTTGGGAGTTGGGCTGATCGCCGGAGCACCAAGCATACGGAAAGAATTTTTTTCGGTCTTTTTGGTTATCTCAGGTGCACTCACCTGGTCTATCGGCCAAGTCATGATAAAAAAGACGGTTTTGATGACAGGATTTGAGTTGATTGCATGGCTTGCATTTTTTGCAGGGCCGCAGATGTTTATCGCTTCATTATTGATTGAAGACGGACACCTAGAATCTGTTAGGAGTGCGACAATAGTGGGATGGGGAACCGTCATTTACCTGGGAGTAATAATGACCACAGTCGGTTATGGTATATGGTATCGCATTTTACAGAAATATGACGTCAATCAGGTGATACCTTTCTTGCTCCTGGTACCGGTTTCATCAGTCATCGGTGCCGTTCTCTTTTTGGGTGAGCGCCCAAATTTAACCACCATGATAGGTGGCAGCATCATCATATTCGGAGTGGCCATAATTGTTTTCGCCGGACAACGATTGAAGGCTATAGAGTAAAACAACCATTCAGACAACCTCAAATTCACACCGCCTCGGCAGTAAAAAAAGGCATCTCTGAACTTATCCTGGTGCAGAAATAGCCATCAGTTTTGACGTCATCCATAGTATTCAGCCCCTCTTCAGCGGTTCGCTTACGCTGGTCTTTCTGATCCCAAGGCGATTCATTTTCGACATGCCTATTCCCCAACACTCACTCCAATGGCTCTAGAGGCGCGCCAGGAGGGTCAGAGGTTTTGAATTGTCCACTCCGCTTCTCGGTCAGCTCGGGGACGGATGCCGCAGCAGGTATTAGTATTTCAATTTCTACAGAAAGTGAAATCAATCGACGTGACATATAGCTGTAAGTATCCTATAATTAAGTCGATTCCAAATAAGGGAGAAACATTAACCAATGCAGAAAGCCTACGCATATCTAAGAGTATCCGGACAGGGTCAACTGGAAGGGGATGGCTTTGAACGCCAGCGGAAGGCCATCAATGACTATGCCGCTCTCAATGACATTGAGGTTGTTACAGAGTTTCGTGAGGAGGGTGTTTCCGGCACTTTGCAAGACAGACCTATGCTGGCACGCTTACTTGTCGATCTGGAAGAGAATGGACACGGTATCAAAACCATCATAGTCGAGCGGGTGGATAGGCTGGCCCGCGACCTAATGGTTCAGGAAGCGATCATCAACGACCTGAAAAAGAAGGGCTTCGACCTTATCACTGCCCTTGAAGGCGACAAACTGCTGTCGGATGACCCCACCAGAAAGCTCGTGAGGCAAGTCCTAGGCGCGATAGCGGAATACGACAAAACCATGACTGTCATGAAGCTCAGGGCGGCCAGGGAGCGAAAGAGGCAGCGTGACGGCAAATGTGAGGGCGCAAAGAGCCTGCGTGAAGTCAGTCCGGAACTGCTCACCAGAATCAAGCTCCTTAGGAGGCCGTACAAGAATGGGCGAAGGCTTAAGCTTCATGAAATTGCTGACAGACTGAACCAAGAGGGGTACCGCACAAGGCGGGGAAAGCCATTTACCGGGCAAAACGTAGCAAACATCATGCACAGGTTCTGAGGCTGACAGAGTAAATGTTGCAGAGCCGTCAGGATGGGGTTAAGTGCTTAGAACTATTGCCATTTTAGTGTTTTGGCGAGTTCTTCTACTGTGGTTTAAAATAGCCTTGTCAGGACATCCATTTAAACAGTTTGAAAGTGAAAAGTTCAGATTGACAGAATAATTTCTAACTGATAAACATTATTAAATGATTCACAGGACGCTTTCAAATCGCCTCAAAGAACTGGTCGGACCTTTTCCCGTGGTCTTTCTCACAGGGCCCCGGCAGTCGGGGAAGACTACTCTAGCCCGTGCGGCCTTTCCGGAATTCAACTACATCTCCCTGGAAGACCTTCAGAACCGGCAGGAAGCCTCAGAAGATCCGCGGGCCTTTCTTCACCGGCTTGAAGGTAGCAAAGGAGCTATTCTGGATGAAGTCCAGCGGGTGCCGGACCTGTTTTCCTACCTGCAGGGTTTTGTGGACGATCAGCGGGGAGGACCTTTCGTCCTTACAGGGTCTCAGCACTTTCTCCTGTCGGAGAAGATCAGTCAGAGTCTTGCCGGACGAGCCGCCATTCTGGAGCTGCTTCCCTTTTCCCTGGCCGAGCTATGCAGGCGCGATGCGCTTAAGCCTGAGACCTTCCTGGGGCCGGCGCAGTCCATCTCCAAGCCTGACGGCCTTGACCTTTACGAAACCTTGTTCAAGGGTTTTTTCCCGAGGATCCACGATCGTAGCCTAGACCCATCCGCCTGGCTTGACGGCTATGCGAGGACCTATGTGGAACGCGATGTCCGCCAGGTGGCGGGCATCGGGGATCTTGACGCCTTTACACGATTCGTGGCGCTCTGCGCAGGGAGGGTGGGTAGCCTTCTGAACGCCTCCTCCCTTGGGGCCGATGCAGGAGTGACCCACGTCACGGCCAAGCGGTGGATTTCCATCCTGAGAGCCAGTTACGTGGTGGATCTGTTGCCGCCATTTTATGAAAACTTCTCTAAACGGCTTATCAAGAGCCCCAAGCTCTATTTCGTGGACAGCGGGCTCCTCTGTCACCTGCTGGGCATAAGGAAGGCTAAAGATGTGCGGATCCATCCCCTTCGGGGAGCCATTTTCGAAAACTTCGTCCTCAACGAGATCCAGAAGCTCTTCCTGCACAACGGTCAAAGGCCACCCCTCTATTTTTGGCGGGATTCACGCGGATTGGAGATAGACCTCGTGCTGGACATGGGCCCAAGGCGCGTCCCTGTTGAGATCAAATCCGCAGAGACCATTGCCGCTGACTTCTTCGACGGACTGGATCAATACATCCGTCTGTCTCATGACCATGACGGGGTGCTTATCTATGGGGGCAGCGACGAATATGGGCGAAGGGGCCACCGTGTTCGACCCTGGTGGAGATGTTCCTGACCCCTATTGATGAGAGAGGGCCGAGTTCTCAATCCTCCAGCCCGGGGTCAAGTCATCAGCGCTAATCCAGCAGGCCCGCTTTGCGCATGGACTCGGGGTGAGGTGAGGTGAGATGATAAGAACTCGCTTTTTTAAGGCCTGAATATGAGCGATTTCGCCTTGTGTTGGTGAGAATAAAGTGGACGCATGATGTGGTGGTCCTCCAATTTGGGTGGAAAGTGGATCGATGAAGGTGGACATTCTGATGTGGGGAAGGGAGATTCGGGGCCATATTTTCGTGAAATGGATGAACAGTTGCCCGAAAAAGGTTATACGTCTCCCCTGAACTCCTCTCCCAATTCAAAAAATCCGGTGGAGTGTGCCTCTGGGTAAACCAGGCCTAAGGCGGGTAAATCTCCGGATATTTACCTGCCATTATGTATAGGCAGGCTCGGGGTCGACATAAAGCCACTTATCGGACTCTGGGAGCTGGGTGGTGGAATAGTCGATGCTGTGGCGATTTTTATTGGGCCGGCCTGCCTGTGCGTGACCGCACGCAGACAGGTGGCTTTGGGCGGGGGCCTGGGCTTGATCTGCCATAATCCGAGGTGTTGGAGGATCTTTTTGATGACATCTTCATCCTCTATCACGCTGATTACTTTCATTTTTCCGTAACATTTGGGGCAAGTCAGAGGGTCCACCTTCCCGGATCAAGTCCGGGACAGGCTCCGATTTTCTGGATAAGCCTCGCCCAGTTCTTCCGAAACTCCTTGGATGAACCATCAGTTTCCATGATAGAGGGTATGGCGTCATCCTTGTCCTGTATCTTTCTTTTTCCCCTGCTGACATTGCTGTAATAGCCATAGTAACGAACCATTTGTTCCCCTTTGTTCGGGACGTGGGAACACATGGCCGCCAACCACTCCAAGGCATCAAAGGCCTTTACCGCTTTCCCATCCTTTGCCTGATATATAACCTTTGATTCCTCCGGAATATAGAGCCTGCCCCGCACTAGATACGGGGTCATCCTCTCCTGGGAGAAAAAAGCCCTCACAATGTAACGGGCCAAATTCTCCATTGCCTTTTCATCTCCCGGTTGGATTCTTTCACCACAAAAAACATTGAATCCCGAATGCCGCCACTTCATCACCATATCCACCAGGTCCTCGGTGATCTTTTCTTTTGAAAGTAGCATTTTTGAAGACCCGATGTCTGAAAATCTCTTCCAAGGGTTTTGTCTCAAAACGAGGTGCAACCCGGAACATCCCCTCTCCATAAAAACAACCGTCAGAACAGAGGATGTGCAAATTACCACACCCCGGTGCTGGTGCAGCGCCACCCGGTTTCCGGCAAACCCTATATACTGACGGCATGATCCCCGGCTACGGACATGAAAGGCAGCAGCCACGCAGTCTGAGATTTGACATGGCCGATTTCAATGCAATGACACAAGCCCTTGTAAACTGTGACGAAGAAAAAATCACCGCTCTGATCAACGACGTCCTTGCAGCGGATATCCCGCCCAGGAGATCCTCGACAAAGGGCTTATCGCCGGAATGGATATTATGGGAGAAAAAATGGAATCCGGGGACATGTTCATCCCCGAAGTCGGCCTTGATCAGCCGGGCAGCCCTTTCCAGATAAAAAAGTTTAAAAAACGATTGACAATAGACGACTGGTCTATTATATTTCGCCTCATGAAAACGGAAACAAAAGAAAAAATCATCCAGGCAGCGTTTGGGCTTATTCATAAAAAAGGCTTTAACAACACCGGTATTCAAGAAATTTTGAAAACCGCCGGTGTACCGAAGGGCTCGTTTTATTTCTATTTCCAAAACAAGGACGATTTAGGGCTTCATTTGATTGACTATTTCCTGGCTTCCTTTATTTTCATGGCAGATGAAATATTGAAAACAAACAAAAGCCCGATCGAACAATTGCGTCTTTTTTTCGATCGGCTTTTACTCAATTGCGAAGAGGCAGACTTCCAGGGCGGATGCCTCATTGGCAACCTGGCCCAGGAAAGCGGTGGATTAGACGATAAGTTCCGGGTGAAATTGAACGAAGCATTCGATGTCATTCAAGGAAAAATCAAAGAGTTTTTACAAAACGCTGTATCGAACAATGAACTGCCGGAAACAACGGATGTAGATGAAATGGCCGGCTTTATATTAAGCGGTTTGGAAGGTGCCATACTTCAGATGAAAGTTGCCAAAAGCACGGGGCCGTTTAGAGTCTTTAATCATTTTATTTTTGATAAAGTGCTGAAGTAAAAGAAACATGATCGCTTGCCGTTTGCTGGCATTTTTTTATGTAACGGTAATAGACGACCAGTCTACTATCATGGCATAAACACAATTAACTGAAAGGAGAAACGAATGAAAAAGGTTATCATTAGAGGAAGCAGCAGTGGTTTTGGTCGATATCCTCCCCCGGTAAACTGTTAACGAAAAAGAACCAATTCAAGACAATATTATCAATGAGCTGAGGCTGGACTCCGTTCTGAAATAAATCAATTTAAAACTAGGAGATAGAAATGAGCAAACTGTTTAAAACTACAGAGATAAACGGAATGAAACTGTCCAACAGATTCGTCCGGGCAGCCACACATGAAGGTATGGCAGGGGATGATGGGTCTGTCACCTCGAAGTTGACACAAACCATGGTTGATCTGGCAAAAGGCGGTGTAGGGTTTATAATTACCTCACATGTTTATGTCAGTCCCGAAGGCAAGGCAGGTCCCGGGCAATTGGGAATTGACAGGGATGAACTGGTGGACGGGTTGAAGTCTATGTGCCATGCAGTTCATAACGCCGGTGGAAAAATTGTTGTCCAACTGGCCCATGCCGGAAATTCCGCCGTTGAGACGGCCGGTAATATCCCCCATGCAGTTTCCGCATTCAAAGAGAATTCCGAATCCCCCCGACATGAACTGACAAAAGAAGATATCAAAAACCTGGTTAAGGCATTCGGCGATGCAGCCGGACGTGCCAAAGAGGCTGGTTTTGACGGGGTTGAGATTCATTCGGCTCACGGATATCTGCTAAACCAGTTTTTATCGCCATTACACAACCTGCGGAAAGATGAATATGGTGGTTCCATAGAAAACAGGGCCAGGGTTCACATGGAAGTTTATAATGCCATAAGAGAAGCCGTTGGCAAGGAATATCCTGTGCTGATCAAGATCAATAATGAAGACTACGTAGAGAACGGTCTTTCTTTGAAAGATTCGATCGTGGTTTCCAAGATGCTCGCAGATGCCGGTCTCGACGCCATCGAGCTTTCCGGCGGCACTCCCGATTCTGGCAAACTTGGACCAGCCCGGGTCGGAATAAACAAGGAGGAGAAAGAAGCCTATTTCAAGGAAGCTGCCACCGTTTTTAAAAAGGAAATCGATTTGCCCTTAATCCTGGTGGGCGGCATGCGCTCGTTCTCTGTTGCTGAACAAATCATCGACAGCGGAATTGCGGATTATATCTCCATGTGCCGCCCCTTGGTCCGTGAGCCGGGGTTGATAAAAAGATGGCAGTCCGGGGATACCTCGCCGTCCACATGCAAATCCGACAATCTCTGCTTTGGTCCGGCAATGAGCGGTAAAGGGATTTATTGTGTGACGGAGGAGAAGGAAAGAGAGAAATGATCAGCCTGAAAGCCATATAATACAGCAGTCCAGCGGCGATTGGGGGCTTCCGCTAGCGCTCCAGCCTTCAATCGCCGCTGACTTTAGCGTTGGCACGAATGAAAGATATACGAATAGCAACAACAGCACTGGGCAAGTTAACTTGTCCGGCATTTACACGAAAGGAAGAACGATGAAGATTTTAGGCATATCCGGCAGCCCGCGCACCGAGAAACGAAGCGGAACAATCAAACTTCTCAAGCACGTCCTTGAGCATACCGGCATGGACTACGAGCTGATCTCGCTTCATGGCAAGAGGATCAATGGCTGCATCGGGTGCATGGCATGCGCGGACGACAACATCTGCAAAGTTAAGGACGATTTTGCTCCGCTCCGCGACAAGGTCGTTGAAGCTGATGCCTACGTACTCGGTGGGGTGAACTACTTCTCAACGCTCAATGCCGTCATGCACGCTTTCCTCGAACGATGGTACCAATTCCGTCACCGCGAGGCCAATATCATGTGGGGCAAGCTTGCGGTAACCGTTGGGCTCGGGGGTGCCATGCCCAAGCCGCCTGCCGAAGTGATGAATTCCTTCTGCACATACAATCTCATGAAGGTCGTTGATACCGTCCACGCGACCGGAGCCTGGGGATGCTGCTACTGTAGTTATGGTGAAACGTGCAAAGTCGGCGTTCACTATGCGATCCACGGGCCTGGCGTGCCCATCACTGCCGACTCAATCCCCGATGTAATGAAAGACCAGTGTGCCCTGGAAGCCGGTGCCAAAGCGGGCAAGGCGTTGGGAGATTTCTTGAGGAACGGCTACGATCGGATGAAGGTCACCCGGGAAATGCAGGCCGAGATGAGCAAACTCGTCGAATCCATACGCAATGCTTAATACGAGTCATCGCGAAATTGGAAAAGAATCTAATGAAATGCACCACCTGCCAGTCCGACAACCGGGAAGGGGTAAAATTCTGTGAAGAATGCGGGACCTGCATCGCCCGGGAATGCCCGTCCTGCAAGACCAGGATACCCCTGGGAAAAAAATTCTGCGGAGAATGCGGCAGCAGGCTTCCGGCAGAAGTAAAAGCGGCGACAGAGACAACTATAGACTACAACCGGCCGGAATCTTACACCCCGAAGTTCATGGCGGAAAAAATCCTCACCACCCGGAGCAGTATTGAAGGGGAACGCAAACTGGTCACCGTTTTCTTCTGCGACGTCACCGGATTTACCTCCCTTTCCGAACGTCTGGATCCGGAAGCGGTTCATCAGATCATGGACGGGTGCTTTAAGATCCTTATGAAAGAAATACACCGGTACGAAGGGACCATCAACCAGTTTACCGGAGACGGGGTCATGGCCCTGTTCGGTGCCCCGCTTGCCCATGAGGATCATGCCCAGCGGGCATGTGGCGCTGCCCTGGACGTACAGGCCGCATTGCTGGA
>JAWOGN010000290.1:0-20485 GCA_046496815.1 Desulfatiglandaceae bacterium | reverse complement strand
GCCTTCTCGATCAGGCCTCTGCCTGGCATTTCTGTCCCAGTAATCCGGTAAAATCGTCTTGTCCCAAAATCCCTCTTTGAGGTTTTTCTCAATTTCCGCTGGATCATAACGAATCGGTTTCATTTATGACTCCTCCGGGGAAAATAAACAGGCGTGACATCATCGTCATTCATGCAGAGTGTCCTGTTTATCCCTTCTGAATTCTCAAATCTAAAAACCCAGTTCCGACCACCTGGCCTCGATTCTTTTGACCATTTCCGGGTCGAGCTCAATGGGTATGGGCTTTTCTTTCCAGTCGTAGGGAATGGTTGCATCCAAGAGCAGCCTGCCGGTAATTTCCCTTGCATTCAGGGGAAGGGAGGGGTCCAGCGGTGTGGATCTCCCCCGCTTGATAACCTGTGATCGATTCGGCTGAAACCTGAAGCTCAAGGCGTACAAAACACGGGGTATATCCCAGGGGTCGATGTCCTCGTCCACAGCGATCACGGTTTTTAAACCATAGGCCCCCATCTCAGTGGAGATTGCGGCGGTAAGGACCTGGTCGGTATGGCCGGGATACATCTGCTGCAGGGAGATGATGGCAAGGAATCTCCCCGATGCTTCGGGCGGGCAATAAATAGCCTTTATACCGGGGATGTTCATGGCCACAAGCTGCTGCCACAACGTGGCGCCATAGGTCAATGCCATGGTCATGTGGGTGTCGGTCACGGCCCGGCCTACGGTGGTGGCCATGAATATGGGCTGGGTCCGATAGGTAACGCAATTGACTTTTATGAAATTTCGCTCGTCCGTGCCCACTCCCGAGTAATAGCCCGTGTATTCACCGAAAGGACCTTCAGGCAATGTTTTATCTGCATCCACTTCTCCTTCTACAACGATTTCTGCGGTAGCCGGGACGGGCAAATCATTGGTTTCCGCCTGAACAATTTCTATGGGTTCCCCCCTGATGGCGCCGGCAAGATCATATTCGGATTGAAAGGCTGAAAGCCGCGCGGCGCCCATCAAGAAAAGAAGCGGGTCACAACCCACCACCACGGCAACAGGCATCGGTTTTTTCATTGCCTGGTATTTCTTTAGCATGATATCTGCGTGTTTTCCCTTGATGAACTGGGTTCCCAGCGTATTCCTGTCAAGGAGCTGAAGTCGGTAGGTGCCGAGATTGACCCAACCGGTATCGGGGTCTTGAGTGACGACGAAGTGGGCGGTTCCGAAAAAGCGTCCGCCGTCTTTTGGAAAGAACTTCGGTACCGGAAACTTGAATAGATCAATGTCGTTCCCTTTCATGATGTTTTCCTTGCAGGGGCCTGTCTTGAACATTTTCGGGGGAATCCTCGTCTCCCCCTTTTTCACCCATTCCCGCATAAGATCGACGAGGGAGGATGACTTGGGCATTCCCATAATAAGCGCGAGCCGCTCGGTCGTCGTACACGTGCTGGTTAAAACGGGGGACGTGTAATCTTTGACCTTCTCAAAAAGCAGGGCCGGACCTTTTCGTTCTTCATTGAGCTTTGCAATGTGGGACAACTCGAGGTCCCAATCGACCTCTGCCTTGATCCTGAGCAGTTCTCCCTCCCGTTCACATTCGGCGATATAATCTCTGACATCTTTCATGAATATTATTTCCTCCTTGCTAAGTTTGATGAACTCGTAAAAAGTCGGAAATCACCTCTTTCCGTCATTCCGGCGAAAGCCGGAATCCAGTCTTTTCAGCCAGTTAAGGAGTCACTGGACTCCGATTTTCACCGGAGTAACGACTTTTTGCGAGACCATCAGGTTTGGCAGTTAAAATCTAGGGCTCCCCCGCCTAAAGGGAACCATTCCTCCCTGCCCGCCGGCTTATACGCAGGCGCAGACGGTCATCGGCCACTGAGACGACGCTCGACATCTTCGGTTTCTGAACGGCTTTTACCCGATCCCTTTGGACCGGGGAAACACATGGAAAACTGGTGAGTTTAACACACAGGAATTGGGGTCACTCCCGAATCTTGATGCGTTTCATAGCCTGTTCCATCAATAGCTCGTACCCGCTCTTTTTTCCGATAATCGGCCCCTTTTTACGCTGACTCCACACGGTCTCCGGACGCGCTTGCACAATAAACACATTCTCCGGAAAGGGGGAGTCTTTGTCGATCGCCCACTCGATATCCATTGGATATCCATAGTGCGACTCAATTATTTTGCCCAGTTTCACCAGCTCCTTTACCTCCCGGTCCTCTAAGCAGCAGGCACATTGCATATCCTGCGTCACATCAGCGTTTACAACTCCCCCTTTGTCGGGGTCATAGATGCATTCGATGTGCTTGGTGGATATGGTCTTTTCACTGGTCTCCATCACCACCTTATCGACAACAAACTTATCCGGGTTCACAGACCCTGAAACCACCGTTTCTCCGAGACCCCAACTTCCCTCAATGACGACCTTGGAAATGTCTCCATTCGTCGGGTTGAGCGTAAACATAACGCCTGCTGTTTTCGAATTGACCATCTTCTGAACGCCCACGCTGATGAGGACCTTTTCGTGGGGGAAGACGTTCCTGATCCGGTAGCTGATCGCGCGGGGGGTAAACAGGCTGGCCCAGCATTTCCGGACACTCTCGATAATTCGGTCCGCCCCTTGGATCCAAAGGTATGTTTCCTGCTGCCCGGCGAAGCTTGCTGTCGGCAGATCTTCAGCCGTGGCGCTGGACCGAACCGCAACGGGAAGAAACCCCACATTGCTTTTCCAACAGAGCCGGGTGTATTCCTCCTTTATCGCAGTCCGGACCTCATGGGATAAGGCGGCATTGTTTATCAAGGCCTGCACCGTGGTGCTCGCTCGATTCAGGGAATCCACATCCTCGGCATGAAGATGAGACAGGGTTTCAAAAATCCTATCGCTGATCCCGGCCTCGGCCATAAAGCTTTGATACGTCTTAGTCGTCACGGCAAATCCGGGGGGAACCCGAATGCCGGCTTTGATCATCTCTCCCAGACTGGCGTTTTTACCTCCAACAAGTTGAAGGAAACCCCGGTCCACATCTTCAAAGTTTAAGATGTAGTCCATCCGGTAACTCCCCCTCGAAAGCTTAAATGCGATACCCACCTCAACCCTTATGCCTGAGGGAAGGATTGAGATGGGAGGTTTGCCGCGGTGGATTCAGGATGATCATCCGCACATCGCGTCGGAAACGGGCCGTGAAGCCTACATTCCAGGGGACACTCAACCTGCTTCAACCGGCCCTTTTTACGATGGTGACCACGCCCGTATCGCCGTCAACCCGTATGATGTCCCCCGTTTTGATGACTGCCGTAGAGATACCCGTCCCGGTAACCGACGGCACCCCATATTCTCTGCATACGATCGCCGCGTGGCTTGTGAGTCCGCCGATGTCGGTAACCGCTGCCTTAATCGTCGTAAACACGGGTGCCCAAGACGGGTTGGTAGAGGGACAAACCAAAATTTCTCCTGGTTGAAGCTCCACGATATTTTTGAGTAGTTTCAATACTCTGGCAGGGCCTTCGCCGACGCCGGCTGATGAAGCGAACCCTTTTATCTCAGAAACTTCCTTGGCTCCCGGTGCCGCCACACCCTTCAGCCATTCCTTTACTTTGTCGGTGGTGACACCCCATAGCATAACGGTAAAGGGTTCCGCCACTTCCTCCGGCGGAACACCGAGGGCGGGGGTGGGTGTCCACGCACCTGCCGCTGCGAGAATCTTCTTTCGCTTGTCAACCTTGCCCTTATAGTAGTCGCCCCTCATGGGGATATCCACACCCAATGCCCAACCCGTCGCCAGCTCCGTTATAATCTCCGGAATTTCATAGCGGTTGAACATAAATATGTCATCGACTCCATTTAACATCCCGTTGTTGACCAACAGCTTTCCAAATGCCCGTATCTTGTCATACCAAATGGTGTGGAACCAGTGCTCCACCCAGAACAGGTGATCCTCTGCATACCTGTATATGGTTCGAATCGTGTTGTAGGCATCATCAAACGACTTCCTGTCTTCGTCGCTCTTAATCAATTCGCGGTATTTTGTAACAATTTCATCTCGTTCCTTGTCAATCTTATCCAGAGATCGCTCGATTTTTTCTCCCTTTTCCAGCCGTTCGATGTAGCCTTTGATATAGCCGTAGGGAATTTCCAGGTTGTTAACCCAGCTTCCTTCATAGTGCAGCCAACCGCTGCCGCAGGATACATAGAACCATGGGTCTTTAGACTTGTCATACTCCTCCAGCCATTCTCTCCCGTCCGGGATCCTTTTAAGTTCTGCGGTTTTCTGCTCCGCGGACATCCCGCTCTTGAGGACATCTGCCACGCCTCTCTGAGAGGCCGCCAATCTGGCAAGCCGGCAAAGCTCCTCTTCCGGTCTGAACATGGACACATAGGCCCCGGCCACCATTTTGCCGATGGCGCTTTCGCTGATTCCCGGAAAAAGCTTTCTGGAGACATCGCCAAACATGAGGTAGGCAAGATAGGTCAGGTTCAGCATCTCGAAGTGATACTGCCAGCCCTTAAAGATTTGATTCACCAGCTTGTCGAATGCCTCAATCAGATCATAGGAAACATAACAACCGGTTGGTGCGGGTAAAACCTGGTCTTCGGGTACATATTTAGGAAGTTCCCGAGGAATATCCACGGCAGCCATCTCTTCACCCAGGGCCTTGAATTTTGTGAGCCACTTGTCCCATAACTCATCATAATGCTCAAATACATAGAAAACACGCTTCTCAAACAGTGCAGCCTTCTCAGCGATTATCTCCTCCGGGGGGGGTGCAATGGCGCAGATGTACATGTAACAGCCAACCATTCGCTGGGCAATTCCCTGGGCCGGCGGTATGCAAAATACCCGTGTCGTATATTGCGATAGAGCGATCTGCCATGCCTCCTGAAAGATAAGATCCAATGGCGGCATGGGCTCCGGCGCGTGGATTTTGTCTTGATACCAGAATTGACTTTTTTCCCAATCTTCCCTGTCTTTGGAGAACAAGTAATGTGATGGGTACATTTCTTCCCACCCTTCAAGCTCCTGGGGAACCTGAAACTCATGAGGGTCCGGAAACCGTCCTACACTTTCATCTGCCATTTTGCTCCTCCCTTTTAAGGTTTACGGTTGAAAGGAAAATGCTTGAAACAAAGCGAAGAGTTTCCCGAAAAACAAACGCCCATCTGGAATCATCGGACGACCCGCGCGCATCCGGCATTGACGCGCCGAACAAGAATACGCTGCAACATTAAAAACAAGCATCGAAGGAGCGTCGCGATAGAAAACGGCATAGATTTCTCTGAACGAACAACTGACACAGGGTTAGAGGATAATGGGTTGGGAAAGTGACGTATAGAAATAATTCATACTGATCATTGACGAATGGGAAACCACTGTCAATTCGATTTTTTTTATGATATATATAAATTTTATTTATGCATATATTTCTGTCATAAAATTCCTTTAGCAATTCAGTACCGACGCTTTGTTTTGACCATGATCAACCTTAATCAACTCAGGGTATTTTATCATGCTGCCCGCTTTCTCAGTTTTACTGCAGCGGCGAACAAACTCTGCATCACCCAGCCGGCTGTGACGGCGCAGGTGAAGTCTTTCGAAACTTACTGCAGCCTTCCGCTTTTTTTCAGAAAAGGACGAAAAGTTTACCTGACTGACGAAGGAAGCGCCCTTTATGATTATGCCGCTAAGATCTTCGAATGTGAAAACGAACTCGAAAGTGCGATCGAAGAACTGAGGCAACTGGAAAGGGGGGTTCTTCGCTTGGGGACCACCAAAACCTATGCCCGCTACTTCATGCCTTTTCTCATCACCGATTTCCGAAAGGCCTATCCTCATATTAAAATCCACCTGGATGAAGGCAGTTCTCTGGATATGATTCATTCCCTACTTGATCTCAAAAACCACGTGGCCATTGTCGCCAAAGCCGGGGATCATCCTGACGTGTGTTTTATCCCCTTTAGCCGGGAAAAACTCGCGCTTATACTATCTCCGGATCACCCTCTGGCACAGAAGAGGAGCATATCAGCCACGGAACTTGCCCGGGAGCCGATTATCATGAAAGAGATGGGATCAGGAACACGAAGGCTGGTGAACGAGTTATTCAGCCAAAACAACATCGTACCCAACGTCCTGATGGAGACCAGCAATACCGAATTCATCAAACAACTGGTCCAGCGGGGGGACGGTGTCTCCTTTGTCGTCCGGGAAGCCGTGGTCGCAGAACTTCAGACGGGGAAGTTGCGTACCGTTCCGATTCAAGGCCATAAAATGCGCCTGGATGTCAGCATTGCCTATCTCAAAAATCAGCATCTCTCACCCTCCGCAAAAGCCTTTCTTGATGTATTGGGAACATTGGCACCGACCGATATGTCCCCTCAGGGCATTGGGGCGTTGATGGCTAAAATGCTCGCAAGGCGGACATAACTTCATAGGGATTTCCAAAACCTTGATCTTCGCTTCACTTCTTGATAAATGGGTGCCCCCGGGAATCCTTTGTCTTCACCGGTACTGGAAAATACCACATGGGAAGATTGCGAAGCGGGTGCGAATGTGCTATTAGATCGCATTCTACGGTCCGCAAATGAACCTTGAAGTCGTTATCTTCTCGGGGCATCGAGTGTGTCACTCCGTCTTACGGACCAAGGCGGTAGGTCACGCCATGCCTGTCTGTTTCTGACAGGCATGAGGCGGATCAGATATTCTCCGAGCCGCCGATGATAAGCCTGTATGGCGGGTTCTTACACACCTCCAACCGTTGACCTCAAAAAGGAGTTGCCGTGATGTCAAACAAGCGTTTATTGGATGGAAAGAAGATTCTTATTGTGGATGATGAGCATGATATATTGGATGTTTTGGAAGAACTACTTTTCATGTGCGAGGTAACAAAAGCGTCCACCTTTGATGAAGCAAAGAAATATTTGGAGTCGCATGAATTTGATTTGGCAATTTTGGATATTATGGGGGTTGATGGCTACGGTCTGCTGGATATTGCCACTGAAAAAAACATACCGGCCGTCATGCTGACGGCCCACGCGTTGACGCCTGACAATGTGGTGCGATCTATCAAGGAAGGGGCCGCTTCATACATTCCAAAGGATGAGCTTTCAAATATTGCAGATTTCTTGATGGATGTGCTGACGGCAAAAACGGAAGGCGTGAATCCCTGGGCGCCTTGGCAAGAACGGTTGCCTTCCTCCTATTTTGAGAGAAAATGGGGCGCCGCTTGGCAGGATAAGGACAAGGCATTCTGGGAAACCTTCAGAGCCGGTCTCAAGGCACGAAAATCCGCGGCGGAAAAAAGCGATTCACGGAAATAACACTCCGAAGATTCGTACGTTCAGCCCCCGCAGCCTAGGTGTTTCTATGGAGCATTTCGTCCATCATCTTCGATGCAATTTCAGCAAAGCCGGCATCGTTGATGTGTAGGTCCACCTCCTTGACCTCGATCCGCGGATCAAGATTCTTTTTCACTTCTCGGATGAGTGTCTTCCCGATCGTTGGATCGTATAAGGGCCTATCTTCTCGATCCGCCTCAGACCATCCCCTGGAAGGGACCAAGAGCTTCATATTGGAGGGAGCATGATTGAGCTTGTCGGCAAGCTGCGCAGCGATGACTGCGGACTCCGCTGCATTTAATCGAATGGCTGAGCGAAAATCATAGAAAAATATTTTCCGATCTTTGTATTCATCCGGTATTGTATCTCGAGTAAACTCCAGAACGGCACAGTCTAACCCTCCCGGCACTACCAGACGAGGAATATCCAATCCCGGCGCGGGCAAGAGCCTTTGGGGACCAATACCCGCACAATACCCGGCCTTCAGCTCGTCCGCCAGTTCATGGGTCGCGAGATCCAGGATGCCGTCAAAATAGCCTTCGGCGGCCAGCTCTTCCATGGCCATCCCGCCCGTACCGTTCGCATGGAAGGCGATCACTTCGTATGCCCTTTCCTCCAAGAAATGCTTAACGAATTCAGCCGCTTTTGTAATGAACCCGAACATGGTAAGGGCGATTCGTTTCTTGTCATTTCGAGGCTTCCATTCACTCCGCACCATACCGCAGATCGCCCCGGCCGCCCTGTCCAAAACCGCCCCCGAAATGCTGTTGACACCCAGAAGGTCCACAACGCTGTGCATCATGGTGATATCTTTGGTACCCACAATATCGGCCATGTTGCGGGAGGCAACCGTCGAAACCATAATTTTGGGAACGCCAAGTGGCAGCACATGCATAATCCGGGTGCTTACGTATGTTCCCGTGCCGCCACCCGCCGAAATGATGCCGCAAATTCCGCCCGCCGCATACAATTCTTTTACCAGGGTCCGAGCCCGCGAGATGACGGATTGGATGGCTTCGTCCCGGCCCCGCTCAGGGTTCCTTTTCTTCTCGACGTCCTCGAAATACAGATCGAAATCCGCCTCAAAAGGGGAAGGGTGTTTCGTCCCCACATTGATGGTCAGGGCTGGAAATCCCCTTTTCTCGACAGATTTCTTGAGTAGCAGGTGCTCCTCACTCTTCGAGTCAAAGGTCCCCAGGACAACAATGGCTGAGCTATGTTTCATGATTTCTCCTGAAGGGGCCGGTTATCCTATCCTCAAACAGGGGCGCCCACACCGTTCCCCCGGTGACGGCTGTTGCCGAAGCGGAATCGCAACCGGCAAGGTGCCTGTACCATTTGGGCCTTCGTGAGAGGTTCGTCTCTGGAACCTGCTTTTTGCAATGGCCGCCTTTTTCTTCCAAACCCATGCACAGGCAATTAAGACCTGCGGAATTGAGCCTTTCTCCTTCGGTCAATCTCATCGGGTTCCCCGAAATAAATGCAATGCGCCGGGCATACGTTATCGGCACATGCGGGGATAAGTCCTTTATCCACTCTGTGGTGACAGAGGTTGCACTTTTGTGCGATGCCTTTCGTTTCGTCAAAGTCGATCGCCTCGTACGGGCAGGCTTCGATACAGGACCGGCATCCTGTGCACATGTCATCGTCCATGACCACGATACCATCCTCTTTTTTGGTGATCGCATCCTCCGGGCATACCTCCGCGCAGGGCGGTTCATCACAGTGCCTGCACACATTGACGTGAAAGACGAAGTCAAATTTTCCATCAACCACCGTGGGGCCGTTCTCCGAAACATGAATCAACTTAACCCCATTCGGAGCCTGGTTTTCCTGCTTACAGGCCACTTCACAGGTCCTACATCCCCAACAGGATTCATGATCGATCATCAAGGCATATTTTTTCATGACGCAACACCCCCGGGCTTCTCTGGAGAAATTTTGCACAAGAGTGTCCGAACATTGGTGGCTCCCATAGCCGGATCACAGGTCTCATAGGCATTGTCCGTCAAGATATTGATATTGGACGCATCCCAGCCGTGTCCCGCATCCCTTTTCTCCGGAAACCACCAGGCATGCTGCGCAGAAACAACCCTCGGGTCCATCCCCGCAAAAAGTTTCGCCCGTTGTCTCACTTTACCGCGGAGGGATTCAATTTCGACCCAATCCCCCTCCCGGATACCTTCCTTTTTTGCGGTTTTCGGATGGATTTCTACGATCGGATCTCTGTGAAGTTCTCTCAGCCAGGGCACCTGGCGATTTTCCGTATGGAAAAATCCGGGGGATCTCGCACCGGTGATGAGAATGTAGGGATAGTCGTTGTAGCGTTCAGGCGTGCTGTAGGGGCTCTCCGGGGGCTCCCGAAACTTGGGAAGCGGATCGCATCCCCACTTCTCAAGCAGGGTCGAGTACAGCTCAAATTTCCTGCTGGGGGTGGAGAAGCCGTTGGCCTTATATTTTCGATATCTCACATCCCCCCGGATGTACGCCATCTTCTTAAAATCCTGCCAAGTGATCTCCATCGGTTCCAGGATGAAATCCAGTGCCTCCTCAAAGCTGTCCCACCAGTATTCTCCCTGCCCTACCCTGTGCGCCAGGTCGTTGAGCATTTCATGATCCGATCGACACTCTCCCACTTGAATCACCTTCCGCCGAGGGAGGATATGACCGTGCCGTTTCCAGAAATCTCCGATATAATCCATCTCAAGCCATGTGGCGGCCGGTAAAACAATATCCGCCAATTCGGCTGTCGGCGTTAAGAAGAAATCGGATACGGCCATAAATTCAACTTTTTCAAGGGCCCGATACACTTCTCTGGCATTGGCGCGGGTCAGGACCGGGTTTGAGCTGATGAAAAACAGCATCTTCACCGGATAGGGTTTTTCCTCCAAAATCGCATCCCAAACGCATTTTGGGTTGATGATCGCAAAATTTCCCGCCAATCGAAAGCGATCGCACCCAAGGCGCTTTTCACGCTGTTGATCCGACAGCATTCTGTGCGCGCCGAAATAGCCCACGTTTCTGATTTTCGGTGTTTCGAACAGCACCTGTCCTCCGGGCACATCGATGTTCCCAGTGATCCCCATAAGGGCCATCAGGGCGCGGTTGTTGTCGGCACAGTTTATTTGCTGCTCAATGGCCACGCCCCACTGGATGGCTGCCGGCTTTGTAGTTGCAAACAATCGGGCAGCATCCCTGATTTTTTCCTTGGCCACCCAAGTGATTCCTTCAACTTTATCGAGGGAATACTCGTTGACCCGGTTCACAAAGGGCTCCCATCCGTGGACATGGTTTTCCACGAATTGCCTGTCATAGAGTTCTTCGCTAACGATAACGTTGAGCATCCCCAGGGCCAAAGCCGCATCCGTGCCGGGCCTCAGCTGGAGCCAGATGTCGGCACGGGCTGCAATTCGTGTGAGCCTTGGGTCAACCGCAATCAACTTCGCCCCTTTGTTCAGGCTCACCGAAAAAGGCTCCCCTTTATAGCAGTCGGGGTTACTGATCACGAGGTTGTTGCCCCAAACCATAATGCATTTTGGGTGGTTTTCGTAATCAACGATGGGATTTGTTCCGCAGGTGATGATACTTGTGGCAATGCGCGGACCGTAGCAGAAATGACCGGCGGTAAGCACATTGGGGGTACCGAGCAAATTGGCAAATCGGTAAATGACCGCTTCATTTTCCCTGCCTGTTCCATAACCCATGACGATGGACTCCGCGCCGAACTTCGCCTTGTAGTTCTCAATGCGCGCTGCAATGCCGTCCAGGGCGTCATCCCAGGAAATTCGCTCCCATTTTCCGCTTCCCTTCTTGCCGATTCTACGAACCGGATAGGTCAATCGGTCCGGGTGATAGGCCAGTTGAGCGGAGGCAATTCCTTTGCTGCACAGGGTGCCATGATTGATAGGGCATTCCGGATCACCCGCGATTTTCGCAACCTTTCCGTTTTTGGTGTAGACCAGGACACCGCAACCGCCGTGGCACATCCGGCAGTGACTCTTGACCACCGAATCATATCCATAGACCTCCATTTCCCTTTCTACGTTCGAGTAAACGAATTCAGCCATACGGTTTCGTCCTCCCTGGTTGGATTGCTTTGCACGTACCTCCGATGCGTTCAAGACCCCCATTTATGATGGACTGGGGGTGGCGTTATCAAGGGGAATCGCCTTGCAGAAAAGGTAACCGTTCACGGGTTCAAAGGTTCAGGGGTTCAAGGTTCAATTCTCGTCCACGGAGTGCATTTGGTGTACGTAATTATGAGAAAAGCGTCCGCTTTGTCAGGCCGAATCCAAAATTTGGAACTAAATTGGCAATTATTTGGGAAAATGAGCATTTTTAACGACGATTTCAAGTCCTCAATCCCTTCTTTGTCCTTTACCCTGAATCCCGATTTCATCGGGAAACCCTGAACCTGTGAACGCTTACCAGAAAAGGTTTACTTGAAATTGCTTTCAAGGGGAAGGATTTTTCTGCCGATCAACCCAAACCATGTCTCCACACCGCCAATTCTCCCAAAACCGACAAAAATTAAAGGACTACCTGACCCAAATAGCGGGGAAAATAAACATTTTCGGCCGCGCACGCTTTAACCGGAGTTTACGATGTGCGTCCCTATGTCGGATCGACAGGTCTCTTGACTTCATATTCCGGTTTTATATAATAACATCCGCGTTTAACATGATGTGCCCATCGTTCTTTGCAAACAAGATAGGGTCAAATCTCGATGACATCCATCGGTGGTTTCCTGCCGTGGGGAGACCCGAAATTGGACTTACATCTGCCGGCGCTCGGCAGGCGAGTCGCTCAGCAAAAAACCTATTCGGCCGGGTTACGGAGCTTCCCGGGCCGTCACTTTTGCTGAAATCCCTGTTCAGCGCAACGCTGGAATCGCCTGGAAGACTCACTGTCTTGGGAATTCAATTTAAATTTCATGCCACGAGCCTACCCTTCATTTTCCGCTGAAATCCGTTGTTTTCCGACGCGCTGCGAGCAGACCAAAGGGAAGACCTTGGGATCTAAGTGGCCCCGATCCGTTTTACTTGATTGTGAGGCCTTATTTTTTCATGAAAGCGCCTCGCCCTCATGCGTGTTCCGATGTGTCGAGCGGCAGCCTGTCGGCGAAAGGCGAATCGACGCCCGCCGGGTACGTTCGATTTGCAGGGAAGCGGTATTGACGCACGCCGAAGGCCGCTATTTTTGGATGAATAAAGCATGGTTGAGAAGAAAAAACAACGCAAACAAAAAACGCTTTTGATCCGGTTGCCCAAAGCCGTGGGCTGCGGCAGGAGAACCCTTGCGATGAAAAGTGTCTGCAGTCTGTTGTTGTGGGTGGCTTCGTTGGTTTCCGTCTCCTGTGTCAGCGAAAAAAGGATGGTGAACCTTGAATCCTCGCTGAACGATGCCCGGGAGACGTTTAAAGACAGAAATGAGGAGCTGGGTGAAACGCAAGGGAGGCTCAGCCGAATTGAGAAATCATGGGACAGACTCAATGCACAGGTATTGACACTCAAGATGATGTGTGAGGATCTCCAGCAGCAATGTTCCAGGTTGTCGGAACAATCGGAAAAGCTGGAACTTAATTCTGCAGATTCGGATTTGGAGATTTTCAATCGGATGAGAGAACTGAAGGAGCAACAGACCGAAAATAATATGAAAATTTTGACAAAAGTCAAAGAACTGCGGACGCAACTTGAGAACTACAAGGGCGTGCCCAATGACTCTATCGCAGCGGAAATGCTTCATTTGAAGGCCCGGGTAGACAGGATCGAAAACGGAATTGAAGATATTCAAAGGAAATTATCCGGCGACACCGAGATCGAAGATAAAAACGCACAAGAATCTCCATACGACGCCATTAAAGATGTGATGAACAGGTTTGACAAACATTACGGCGGGCCTCAGATGGATAAAATCACCGAGGTCACCACGGCTCGATTCAGAGAAAACAGACCGGGAGCGGTGTGGGTTTTGGAAATATGGAAAGCCTTGGACGAGTTAGGATACAAGCGGCTCAGCAGTGTCGTCATAGAATCGGAGATCAAGCGGAACAAGGCGCGTGTCGTTCTCGAATCCAAGATTCAAACCAAAGCAGGGGAGACACAACAGACGGAAGTCTTCCATCTTATTTGGAAAGAGGGAGGGTGGCGCATCGATGAACTCGTAGTTGCCGATGATAAAACTGATTTGAGTCCACTGCACTGATGGGGCAGCCTGACTTCCGTCGGCACTTTACACCGAACAATTTTGAACTTCTCAAATTCAAAACCTCAAGCGGAACCGGCCGTATGCAGCGTGAGTCAATTCATGGACCAAGCGAGGTGAGATATGAAAAAGTTTCTTTTCCTTACTGTATGGGTAACGGTTTTACACTTATGTGCTTCCAACATCACCTTGGGGGAAGACAGCAACAGGCTCTCTGGGCAAAACGGGACTGAGAAAACACCGACTGAGGGGCGAAAAGATTTGCCGGCGCTGGATGCATTGCCCCTTCAGCTTGAGATAATCAGTTGGGTCGAAGTTTCTTTTCAAGGGGGATTATTGAAACGACATAAAGAGGGTTTTGAGGCGCTTATCAGATCAAGACTCCGTCATGAACTACCCATGCTGTCCCATGAGGTCAAGCCTATCCATGTGGTTCGGAAAGAGCTCCTTGAAAGTGGTTTTGCCCCTGAGCTTGCGGAGAAAGAATTAAAAAAACGAGGTTGCGTAAACTGCTTGGTTTGGACAACGGGAGATGATAATTTGGTCGTCTTTCTGACGGAATGTCAATTGGCCGGATACGGGGATTATAGAAATAGGAAACATCGCGCGTTCGAATCACGCATTCTCGACTTTGGTTCCACACTTTCAGCAAAACGGCAAGTGGAAAGCGCCCTAACAAACATCGTGCACAGAATAAGCACAAAGTTCCTGGGAGCGGGGGTACATCTCAAGTCTCTTTACTAAAGGAAATCGCAAATCGGGCGAGACAGGCGGGCGTCGTTTTTGATCTGACACCCTCATCAAAACAAGAAAAACGGAACAGACGGAGGTTCTTTCTGCGGGCCGGAATTATCATTCCAGCCTTTTACTCAGCCTTTCAATGGTCTTCTCGGTGGACCTCATTTGCCTTATGAGGACCTTCCCTTGACGACTATTCTCATCGACCTGTGCCATACGATTTTTCAGTGTCTCGAGTCGTTTTTCATATCTCTCGATGGAAGCCCTTATCCGATCTTCCCTTGACCGCAGGCGAGCGTCATTCGTCGATCTGCTTTGAGCGCTCGATTTCGGGGCGACATAGACCTCTGAAATATCGCTGCCTTCATAGATGAACGCGTAGTTCTCACCCCTCAGAAGCTGACGCAACGCCTTTCCAAGTGGAACACCGGAGAGCGTGAGTGTGACTTGCCTACTGAGATTTTGCGGAAATTTGACGAGAATATCAGCCTCGACGGCAATATGTGTCAATATCCGCTTGAGATTCGCTTCTTTTGCGGATATCGTCAATAATCCATCGTCATAGCCGATGCGGTATTCAGCTCGATTATCCTGGGCATGGGTCAGGGGAGTGAGGAGTCCAAAAAAGGCGAATAAAAGGAAAATGTTGAATCGCTTTTTCATTTTTGGAATCATAATAAACCTGCCCTTTCGATTAAAAAGGGTGGCCTGATAATTTCGGGGCTGATCCGACTGACTCACCCTGACGTCTCCAATTCTTCTCTGAATGCCGAAGAATTGAGCTCCCACCAGTCATTACAATATTCGTATCCTAAAATCTCCGGAGCTCTAAAACCCGTGAGGGCTTCGAAAGCTCGAATCGAATCTTTAAGTACTTCGAGATTCTCCTCCTCCCTCATAGACTCCATTAACGCCTCGGGAACACCGAGTTCTTTTCTATCAGCCAACAGCTGCGCACTCCTGGCCCGTGATTTCCAAGCCGCATCGTTAAATAACGTTTCTATCAATTCAGGCGTAGTGATCTCGGACGCATTGTCTGCTGTTTCACCCGTGGTCTCCATCGAAAGCCGGACGCCTGCCGTCCGAGTGGAACTTCGTAGCACACTGTTGATCCGTGTAATTTCAGCCTTCGCCGCCAGCTGAAGTGACGGGTCGGCAGGATTGTTGACAAACTCCAGAAGCTTCTCATATGCGGAACGACTCATGTACTCGATGGCCGTATCTGCCAATTCATATAGGGTGCTTCGCTTCTGAAATCTCAGACCGTCATTTGAAAAAACTTGATAGTCCTTTTGCATTTTTTCTTTCATCACATAGCGGTATTCCTCCAATTCGGAAAGACGGTCTGAAAGGGCCTCGCGAAAGCGCTGCAGCTCCGGATCAATTTGCCGTTCCATCATATCCTGAGCCTTCTTCCGAGCCACCTCCTGAAGCAACGTCTGTATTCTTGGTTCCTCAAACCGCTGTTCTATATTCTTGATAACAACTTTTTCCATCCCCTCTTTTATGCTCCAAAGGCTTATCGCGATAATTAAAAAGAAAGCCCCGGCAAAAAAGCACATATTACGAAGGAGATTCCTCTTAAGTCCCCTGAAAATTCGCTTTTCCGCTTCCGGGGATAATTCTCCCGGATCATCGCCCAAAAGCTGCCTGCACTCCGGACAGACCATCAACAGATCATTTTGAACTTTGTATCCGCAATTCGGACAGATTCTTGTCATCCCAGTTTTCCTGACAGGACCCTAAGCACGGTTTGACAGGACAGCGCAAAGGGTCTTCTTAAGAGGTTACCGGCTGAATTATGCGTTGATTCCATATCAATACGGGGATAATGCTACCCGTCATATACAGGCATTTCGGCGGAAATTTTGATAGTTGGCAATGCGGAAATCGCCAAAAAATCAACTCGCTGCGCTACTCCTTTCCCATCAGTGATATCCCTACCAGGTAGTGCCCTTTAAAACGTCCTTTATCGTCTTTGGTAATGTGTTTGATTTCTGTTTCGAAGTATTCGGCAGGTTTGGATGCCTCAGCCGTGTAGTATCTCATCTCCACAACATCCCCTACCTTTATTTTTTCCAATATTTCAGAACCCTCTTTCACCAATAGACACATCCCTTTTGTAGATATGTTCCATATCTTAAACTGATAGAGCGAGGGTATGTCACTTATTGAAAATTCCACGCTGTAAAAATGATCCATGATCGTTCTGGGTTCAGATCTTCTGTCTGTCGTGTTGCTTGGCATAAGCGTATCCCCCTACATCGTCTTCAAGTTCGTCTGCGTACATAAGAACCCCCGTCTCTCAAATCTGAGAAACGGAGAGCTGGGAATGAACCCGCCGGCCATCGACCTGCCAAAAAAATACGCCTGGTTCGAATTCCAAATAAAGCTATCATAAAACTCATTAATTGTCCATAAAATTATAAAAAGACTTCAAGGACGATAATTCCTTTGTTTGGCGGAAACCGGAGGGGTAGCGATCTTTCATTTCGGCCTTTGTGATTGATCAGACCGGCCCTTGTACCAGCAAACCTCGAACAGGTGAAAAGCGCCTTTCTTGTCGGCCTCTTTTCTAAGAAAAAGCATTTTTCTTTCAATAAGGCCAAGATCCACCAACTCCCTTATGTATACGTACATATGGGAGGCTTTGACCCCTGTGACTGCTTCAATCTCCTTATAAGATGCGACGCACTTTCCAGGCGCCCACGCCACGAGGTTCGCCTTGCTGTTCAGATATGAAAAAACCTTCCATGCGGATGGAGACACCTTGCGCATGCTGTTATCGACGATGCCGCGAGGCATTGAACACATGGGTTCTTCTTTCTTGGCCAAATCCATATCGATCAAATCGAGCCAGTCAATGATATCCTGTCGGCTTTTTTCCTCCATCCATCGTTTCTCATCCCAGGCCATGTGGTTAACTCCATTCAGTGAATCAAAACATTGCAAAGGTTGTTTAAACGATGCTGACAGGTTTTTGAAACTCTCGAAGACGAAAACAAAACCGTCTCATTGCTTTCCAGACCATGCCGCCATCCATTGGTTTACCAGGTCCGTTGCATCCTGCGCTTGCTCGCTGAAATCCGCGTCACATTCTTCAAGGGGTGACCAGTGATGCAAAAAATAATGAGCGATTTGGTGCAGCACACTGCGAACCTGTCGGTCTTTGGGCCAATCCAGCAGCGCATTGGGGAATTGGAGGATATGCCTGCCCTTTATAACTCTGTGTGGAATGAAGACCCCGTTTTCATCGGGATCGGGCATAAGAAATACGCAATGTTTCAGCACGGCATCCACCACATAAGCTGGAATTCTTACCAAGATAGTCACCAACGCATTCCGCCAATTCTCGTAACCAAGGGTAATTATCCCGCCGGTCTGAGGGTAAATTTCCTCAAATGTATAATATTTCTCAGGGTCACAATCCATCATGAAAACTCCTTATGGGGTGGGTGGCTGAAAACGATCTCAGAAGCACCGGAGCAAAAGATAAAGTTCCACGTTCTGAAGGCCATTTTTTTAGACCATAAAACTTTAATGATATAGACTTTTTGAATTGCATCCTAACACTTTTTTGCCGAAATCCGGAATCTTTAATTTCCCTGGAACACAACTGAAACAGGGGCGTTAGAGCGGATATGCTCGGGAATCACTATTTCGGCTTTGCGTGAATACGATTTGCCGAGCATTTGCGGTGTAAACCTTTTGTGGCGTCCGCGAAAGAAACTTTCCCGTCTCTCTGACATCACAGCCTTTCGGAGATCTCGAAATATTGACTGGACTTTTGAGCGATCTTCCATTATGTTTTTTTTTCGGACGTATAGAGGGGGAGTTCGTCCTCTTTCCTTGTTGGTCGGTAAACCACGAATCCTGTACCCTGAGGCCCTCGATTTTTTAATTCTGTAACGCATTTATTCACACGGCACCCCATGCTGACTTGATCCCCAAGCGATTCAACCTTCGCCCTTCGGTCGTGAAACCCGCCGACGACGCCTTTTGCGGACAATCGAGGACCGACCGGACCGAGCAATGAAACAGGTTATCGTCAGGAACTTTACCCTATCAACTTTGCGAATCGAAACGCTTCACGTAAAGGAGAAAAACTCATGAAGGAGTACACACGACTCATCGGGATATTGGCTTTGTGGATGATGTTTTTTTTGAATGTAAGCACGGCGGAAAGTGCCCAAGGAGAAAAGATCACCTTTTGGACCACGGAAAACCAACCGAAGCGCATGACCATTCAGAATGAGCTCGCAAAGCGTTTCACCGCGGCCACACACATCGAGGTGGAGGTTGTTCCCGTGGAGGAGAGCGAGCTGGCGATTCGCGTGATGGCGGCGGCAGCCGCCGATGCGCTGCCGGACATGATTTTCGTTTCGCTCGACTTCATCATCAGCTGGGCGGAGGAGGGTATTCTCGACGCTGAGGCGGCGACGACGGTTATCAAGGGTCTGGGAGTGGACACATTTGCTCCGGGACCGTTGAACCTGGCTGCCGTGGAAGACGGCTGGGCAGCCATACCGGCCGACGGCTGGGGGCAGCTCCTCCTATTCCGGAAGGATCTCTTTGCGGGTCGAGCACCGGAGGTGTTACTCGGTTTTCCAAACACGTGGGAAAAGATTCTGACGGCCGCCCAAGCCTTGCACAGCCCGCCCAAGATTTGGGGGATCGCAGTCGGCACCGATCCGACGCAGGTCTATATGCAACAGGTTTTTGAGCACATGGCCCTTTCCAACAACGCACGTCTTGTAAATCCGAAAACCGGTGAAGTGGACTTAAATACGCCGGAGTTCATTCAGGCGCTTAACTTCTATAAAGGGCTTGCCGATTTAACCCCCCCCGGGGATATCTATTGGCGTCAGACACGGGAAGACTATTTTGCGGGCCGGGTGGCAATGATTGTGTGGTCTCCCTATATCTTGGATGAACTGGCGAACCTGAGAGATTCGAGCCCCGTAACCGTCCAAGGCCTTGCAAAACCGCTCCATGAAATGACGGGAATCGTCACCGCCTTTCAGGGGCCTCTGGGGACAAAACCGGCACAATGGGGACAGGTGAGCTATTTTGGAATCACGGTCGGCGCCGGTGAAAATGCCCCGAAGTTTGCCGCGTTTTTGCTTGGCGAGGGGTATCTTGATTGGCTCAGCATGGCGCCCGAGGGAAAATTTCCCTTGCGCCCCCGCTTTGTGGACGGCTGGAAGCAGCTCAAGATCGGTGTGGACCGCACGGCCAAGATATCCGACCTCTATTCGGATGAGGTCGTAGACAATATCATTGCGGGTGTGAACAATTTTGACCGGTGGGGTTTTGGGGCGGGCAAGGGCGGCTGTATCGGCAAGATATACGGGACCAAAGAAGTGGTAAGGCTTCTGCGGCGTTTTTTGGACGGAGAAATTTCGGCAGAGGATGCTGCCGTGCAGATGACGCAAACCGTCCGCGGGCTTGAAGGCTGTCAATAGGCTTCCAAGGTATCCGATAGGATAGGCGCATGGGTTTTAGAACCTTCTCCCGCTTCGGCCGCTTTCGCTTGCCGCGTCCCGGCACTTTTGCTCACAATGAGCAACATTTGGCTTATCTGCTGTTGGCACCGCCCCTGGTCCTTGTTTTTGCGCTCATTCTATTCCCCGTGCTTTGGAATCTGTGGCTCGCTTTCCATAAGGTGCGTTTGCTTGATCTGCGTCGGGTCGGGTGGTGGGAGCTGGAAGCAACGCTGAGTAACTTTGTCCGAATTCTAACCCACCATGACTTCTTTCCTGCACTCAAGGCGACGTTGATCTACACAACCGGTGGAACGTTGCTTGCGCTCTTGATGGGACTGACAGCGGCGCTGATTGTCCTTGATCGCTTTCGCGGAAGAGGTTTCATAAGAGGAACCCTTTTGATCCCTTACATTGCGCCGGTTGTGGCTGTTGCTTTCGCCTGGAGATTCATCCTCGATCCCCGGGGTGTGTTGATGACCGGCCTGCTTGGTGCGGGCATTCTGGATCAGCCCCTGCATTTGCTGGGACAGCGTCCGTGGGCCATGGTCTCGCTCATTGCTTTCGAGGGTTGGCGCTACTTTCCGTTTGACTTTCTTTTCATTTTAGCCCGCCTGCAGGCGATTCCCGAAGTGCTGTATGAGGCTGCCGCTGTAGACGGCGCCACTCCGCTTCAAAAATTCTTCTTTATTACACTACCGCAACTCAAACTGGTCCTGGCCACGCTGTTACTGCT
>JAWOGN010000087.1:0-5491 GCA_046496815.1 Desulfatiglandaceae bacterium | reverse complement strand
ATTTCTCGCAGTGGGACTCCGGTTTCAATCCTTGCCTTTACCGCGAACCCGCTATTTTTCAACTCGTTTTCTATAGCCTGCAAAGCCTGTTTTGCATCAGCCATGATGCTCTGTTCTAATTCCAAGAACTTTGCCGAATCGTATTGCTCGACAGCTTGAAGGCCCCGTTGATCGATGACATGCAACACAATGACCGTCTCGGATCCACCCTTTTTGAGTTGTTTGAGATAGTCTATCGCCTTTTTTGAAACATCTGAAAAATCGGTTGGATACAAAATCTTCTTAAACATCCCTATGCTCCTTTCTTTTGAGGGTTGACGTCCGCGGTTGCGATACGAATAGGATCAATCACTCTTTACCCATATCACATTCTCCATCCTAAACCATATGTCCGCATATTGTAACAAGCCGTGTTGGGAATTCCGGATCAGTTCCGAACTCCAACTTTCCTGTGGGAATTCGCGTTCCCGCACGCTAACGGAAACGTGTGTGACAAATTTTACATAAACCGGAATTAATTCTCAAGCCTCGCTTTTCCCCGGCGGGGTCTGTGAAACAACCGGGTCCCTGTGCGATCGGCATATCAGAGAGAAATACCGCGCATGAAAGAGTATCTCCAAAATTTAAATGAGTTCACCCCGCTGAAATGGTGCGTCGGCGGCCGTTTTCGGACAGCCGACTGGACAAAAGCCTTGAATCAGGCTATGGTGTCATCGTGCCGAAGGAACGGTGACTCCTTCAACTGCTGTGAGACTCATATGCAGGAGAGGGTCTCTTTGGCTGTCGGTCTCTTTCCTTTACGCTTTGAGAACGATTCGAACGAAGTTCATAGGATCCGAAATCGTCGCTCTGAATCGTTTCTCGGCGCTAAAAGAAAGAAATACGGTATGAATTTAGCGCTTTGAAATGGTGGGTTGGGGGCCGTTGGGATCTCTTTTCCCATATTGAGGATTTTCCAAGCGCTAAAGTGATACGAAATACGGAGGATTTAGAATGGAAAAACATTTGTTAGTAACGGTAAGTGAACAACTGGGTACCATATACAGCGTGCGTTTCGTCGGCGGGTTTTTCTCCAATAAGAAGGATCTGGAGCTCACCCTGCTCTACATTGCGCCCAAACCGGTCGCAGTTTGGGAAGAAGAGGACGCCCATGACATTGCGCTTCAGATCGAGAAGCAGGCGAAACGCTATGAAGAGAAAGGACACGCTGCATTGGAAGCAACTAAAAAAAATCTCCTGAAAGTGGGGTTTGATCATAAGCAGATACGCACCAAGCTGCAGATCCGAAAGTTTTCAAAAGTGATGGATATCATTCAGGAGGGAGAAAAAGGGCTCTATGATGCGGTTGTTTTGGGTCCACGAGGTTTATCCTGGCTGGAGCGTGCCTTCGATGAAAGCGTCAGCAAAGCGATTCTCGATAAGAAAGTCAGTTTCCCGATATGGTTGTGTCGCAAGCCGGATGTGGATAGAAAGAATGTCCTATTGTGTGTGGACGGTTCGGAGCCTTCCTTTCGCATGGCTGATCACGTCGGGTTCATTCTGTCAGGAGACCGGACCCACGGCGTCACGGTTTTTGTGGTCGCAAAGAATGCAGCAGATTTGAAAAAAACCGAGGATGCGGTTATTTTGAGAATCAGGGAAACGCTCACTCGCAACGGTTACCCCGAGGATATGATCAGCACTCGGATGGTTGAGGCCTCGGATGTGGCGAAGGCTATCCGGAGAGAGGCGGAGCAGGGCCGGTATGCAGTCGTCGGGATGGGACGAACAGGCGCCGGCCAGGGGCGCCTCCAAAAACTATTCATGGGATCTGTGAGCGACAGCCTTTTTCATCAACTGGAAGGGGCTGCCCTTTGGATATGCCATTAACCCCGTCTGTGACAGCGATTGCGCCGGTCGCTCTCACGCTGGACCTGATATCCGGGTTGATTACAAAAAAACCAAACACCGCATGAGAAAACCCAAATTCATGGCCCATTCCGTAGCACCTTCGATATCCATCCCCGGACCGCTTCAGACGATGGTGTCTGGTGCGACGGGAATGAAAAGTTCAACCCCCAGCAATGGATTCGTAAAGTGCCAGGTAACTCTCGGCGGATCGATCCCAGGAGAAATCCTCCTTCATGCCATTGGCCATGAGTCGTTTCCATGAACCGGCATCTGAAAAAAGATCGATGGCTTGCCGAATCGCTGAAAAAAAAGCGTCCGCCTCGTAGGATGCAAATTTAAATCCGTTGCCTTTTTTTGTTCTCCTGTCAAACGATACAATCGTGTCATCCAGTCCCCCCGTGGCCCTGACAACGGGAACTGTCCCATACTTGAGCGCATACAACTGTGTCAGCCCGCAAGGTTCGTAGCGAGACGGAATTAAGAAAATGTCAACGCCTGCCAGAATCTCGTGGGCGAGGGGGTCGTTAAATCCGATCGAGAAGCCCACCCGGCCGGGATAACGATCAACCGCTCGCTGAATAGCCCCCTGTATCCCTTCATCTCCCGATCCCAGAACCACCAACCCGATGTCCAGTTCAAGAACATCATCCAGGATTTGGACCAGTAGATCGAGCCCCTTCTGGGCATCGAGGCGGGAAATCATTCCCAGCAAGGGCTTTTTGTTCAGAGACGGATCAAGATTCAGCCCCTTAATCAAAGATGCTTTGCAGAGGGCTTTCCCGGACAGGTCTTCAGGGGAATACGTGACCGGTAAATGGGAATCTCTGGCCGGATCCCAGCAGGTGTAGTCCACCCCATTGAGAATCCCATGGAGCCTGGCACTTCGTCGGCGAAGTATGCCCTCCATACCCATGCCGTATTCGGTAGTTTGGATCTCTCCGGCGTACGTAGGACTGACGGTCGTAATCGCCTCGGAGTAGTTGATACCTGCTTTAAGGAGACTGAGTTTTCCCCAATACTCAAGACCTTCCGCATGAAAGAATTCCTTTTTAGAAAGACCGGTAATAGAAAATTTCTCTTCGGGAAAAAGCCCCTGGTAGCCCAAATTGTGAATGGTGAAAACGCTCGCGACATCCGAAAAAGTTGGAATATCCCCATAAGGCCCGTTGATAAGCGCCGGCACCAGCCCGGTCTGCCAGTCATGACAATGTACCACATGCGGCTTAAAGGAAAGCGCCTCCGTTAGACGCAATGCAGCATGAGCGAAAAAACTAAAACGTTCCAGGTTATCGTAGTAATCCCCACCAGGGTTCCCATACAGGTTCGGCCGGTCATAAAGGTCCTCTCTTTCGATGAGATAGACCCGAACCCCAGGTCCGAGCTGAGTCTCAAGCACATTGGTTTTAAAGCTTTCTTTTCCGAGGGGGACTTCAAGTTTTTTGATGACCGGTCGAACTTCATAGTTCCCCTCCCGAATAACCCGGTAGAATGGCAGGGCCAATCGTATGTCCACCCCCAGGCGCTTGAGCGCAATGGGGAGACTGCCGGCCACATCGGCCAACCCGCCGCTCTTGGCAAACGGCACGACCTCAGGTGACAAAAACCATACATTGAGCACGTTTTTAACCATTTAACCTCCCATTTCGTGCACTACACTTCACAACCGGACGCAGGCCGGTCTCACGCGTTATCTGTTTCCACAGCCTGTAAAATCCTGGGATAGATATCGGGCAAACTGAAACAGACCCGGTTCCAAGATGGAATCAGCGTGGCCTCGTGCGGCCCCTTGCTCTGCTCCCAGGCCGTCCATAAAAAACCCCGAAAGTGTCGAACGGTGGCCTCTTCCTGATAGCGGTCATAGTTGAGGTCATTTACCTCGGCATCATCGCTGTACTTTCTGATGAATCGCAGAGCGTTCTGATAATAGGTGTGCAACAGCATGTCCACGAAGGCATCGTCCAAAGGAACGCCGTGCGACCGCATATAGGTCAAATAGAACTTGGCGATATCGACCACCATGCGATGCAGTCCCTTATTTTTGTCTTCCGGTGAAAGCTCCTGGTGCTTGTGCTCATAGTTGGGAATCAGATCGATTTGGGCAATTTTCCGAGGAATGAGCTGCTCGCAAACTTGGGATAAGGTGGCGACTTCCAGTCCCCAGTCGTAGGCGACATTGATACCACGCGCCAACTGTGCTGTGAAACTAAATTCGCCTGCTAAAGGATATTTGAAACTTCGATGATAACTGAAGAAACGTGCCAGTTCGAGATGTCCTCGTGTATACATGAGGTCCCTCATGGAGTCTACGAAGGGCGTCACAAAAAGTCGGGTAACTCTTCCCTTCATGGTTTTTTCCGTCGGGGAAATTCGAGCGTAGTAGCCTTTGCAAAACTGGAAATCGCTGTTGGGGTTGGCGGTGGGCTCAATGAGCCTGCCCAGAAGAATGCGATCATAGGTGACGATGTCACAGTCGTGAAGCGCAATGATGCTGCAGTCTTCCTTAGCAAGGATATAGCCCAGTGCCATCCATACGGACTGCCCTTTTCCCTGAACACCCGTGGGGATTTCACGACTCTGGATTTCTTGGAATATTTTTTGGATTCGAGGTCCCTCCACCCAAGCGATCTTTACGTCCCGATCAGACATGCGAAGTCTCCCGAAGTATTCTTTGGCCTCCCGGAACTGCTTTTCCTCCGGCGCCCCTCCCAGGGCGACAACAATTCTACGCAGATATTTCACTTTCTCGATACCGTCGAGTATCCGATCCAGCACTTGAGGATTCCGAATTTCCGAAAAGAGGGACGGCAGCAAAAGCGTGATCTTTTGATGGCGTGAGTACTCCTCCAGCTTACGTTCAAGGCTTGCAACATAGGTCTCGCGATCAAAAGCTTCGTGCAGGGCATGGAGTGTGGTGATAAGTCCTTCTTGGTGAAAATCAGCCATAATACTTCCTCCTTTTCAAAACAAATCCTTTGAGCCGACCTGAACCGCGCATATCCCTGACAGAGGCCCAGTCTATGAATCTATCCTTTCGCGCGTTTACGGTTGGTTTGGTATATGTGTCTTTTTACGGCTTGACAGTGGGGTTTCTCAAAATTCCCTCCAAATTTGCTAAATGCTTTGATATAGGATTATGCTGTGCTATATTGTGTTTGTCTTTTATTCACCAAGGCAGGTCGCTTTTGATCGCACAATCCGGAGGCCCCCATCATTATCAATGAATTCATCCGTGTTGACAAAATTTTATAATCTAAACCATAAATATTCAATATTTATAAACATGATGAACTTGTAAACCGTTGGAAATCGCCATGATCCTTCATTCCTGTCCCGCATCAAGTGCGGAAGAGACTGCTACCGAAATCCAGCCCACGGCGGAGTACTTCAATGCCCCTCATGGGGTATGGAAACAAGGTGTAATCATCGACTTTAGAAGTATCCATAAAGCGATGCGGAAAGGAGGTGATAGCGATGTCGAAAATGCTTTTTGTTGTCTCCAATGGATTTGAAAAAGCCGGTCGCGCGACCCGGGCCTTTCAATTCGCGAAAGTGGCCTGCGAAAAAGGTCACGACGTGAAGGTATTTCTCCTGGACGATGCCA
>JAWOGN010000027.1:0-30308 GCA_046496815.1 Desulfatiglandaceae bacterium | reverse complement strand
CCTGGCCACGCCCGACCAGCCGGGCAGGAGGCCGATCATGGCTTCGCTGAAACACATGCCGCTCCGGGAGTCTCCCACGAGGTAGTCGGACATCAGGGGAATCTCGGTCGAACCTCCGAAACGGGTGCCTCCGCCGCAGACGGCGACCGTGCGCAGGTGATGGGCCAGTGTTCTTACCTTTCCGTGAAGGGCGGTCCCTTTTTCGAGACGCCTGTCCGCCCAGTGATAAAGCGCGTCAATCTCTTCGGCTGAAGCGCCCGCCTGTTCCTTCTCTTTTTTCAAGGCCGCGGTCCTGTCCAGTTTCTCGAGGCTTTCCTTGAGGTCTCCACCGGCGTGAACAGGATCATTGGCTCCGACCGTCATGAGGAATGCGAGCTCGTTTTTCCGTTCGTAGACCCGGTCGAGACCTTCCAGGTAGGCATCGAGAGCGGGATTTCCCACCTGGTGGACCGGGGGGTTGTAGTAAGACAGAATGGCTCCCCGTTGACCGGCAAATGAAACCTCGTCGATCGCCAGATAGGCCGAGCCTTCCGACCAGTCGTAGATCGAACCGAGGTATTCCATATCTGCGATTTTTCCTGATCTCACGAACTTGAGCGGACCTTTCATGATCGTCTCCCTGTGATGTCTTTACACATACTAAATATTCATAGTCAAGATTTTTCGTCATGTCAAGACGATTTTGCGCCGGCATGAATGGATGAACGCACCGGGTTTATGACCGGGCTTATAATCGTCGCGACACGCTCAAAGATCCTTGACCCTGGGCTTTCCCCAAAGCTGTGGAGGCAGGGACGGGGCGAACAATCGAGATTCGGTCAAAGGGGGGCCGATACGGAGAAGGGGAGAAATTTATTTACAAATACTTAAGTTTTGAAATAATGTGAATATCCCGCAGAAAAGGAGTTCGCCGTGAACCTCGGAGCCTTGATCCGTAGACATCGAAAAGAACGAAAGCTGACCCTCAAATCCGTTGCCGAAAAAGCACGCATCTCTGAGGGTTTTTTGAGCCAGGTGGAAAACAGCGTGAGTTCTCCGTCGGTGGAAACCCTGGTCGGCATCTGTCACGCTTTGGGCGTCAATGCCGGCGATCTTTTGAACCAGGCCGACACAGAAGAAAACCTGGCGACGATCCAAAAAACAGAGTGGCAAGACGTGGAAATCCCCCATGCAGGATTCGTCACCCGCCGGTTCCTGCCTCCCGAGAATCGATCCGTTATTGACAGCGCCGTCCTGTTTCTCAAACCCGGGACGCGGATTCCTGTGCGCAAGAGCGTGAAAAACGGTCAGGAAGTGCTTTGTGTGCTCAAAGGATCTCTGGAACTTATCCACGGAAACCAGTCCGTTGAGCTCGCCGAAGGGGACGCCGTCCACTTCTTCGCCAATCCGGCCAAACAGCACATCACCAACAAGGACAAAGGGGTGACTATTGTTCTCTGGGTCGGAACCCTGTAATTCAATAGGCCGCCATGATTGTGACGGAAGGCGTTCTGGTCAGGAAGTTGCTGGGACCCGATCATCTTGTACGGAAGCCACAACGCGAGCTCCGGCCGGATGCACATGCACAGAATAACGATGACCTCGATGATGACAAAGGGGAAAACCCCCAGGAGAACGTGAGACATGGGAACATTCGGAGCGATGCGCTTGACGATATACAGATTCGACCCCACCGGCGGGGTGGAAAAGCGGGGCAACGCATGAATCGAGGAGGGAGTCATGGGTAAAAGAACACTGAAAGAGGCTTTGAACCGCACCGCCCTGAAACTCGCGGACAAGACCGTCCTCTCTTTCGTTCGTCAAGGCGAGGTGGAAACCGAGATGACCTACGGGAGATTGGAAGCAGATACGAACCGCGTAGCCCACGATTTTCTGGAAAGAGGGGTGGCCAAAGGGGACCGGGTGATCTTTCTACTCGACAAATGCCTCCTTTCCGTGGTTGCCCACCTGGCCGTGCAGAAGATCGGAGCCATCGGGGTCCCCCTGAATCCCGGTTTCAAGAGAGACGAGGTCGCCTATCTCCTGAGTGACACCCGGGCGAGCCTGGTGCTATGCGGACCGGCCCAGGCCGAGCTGGTGCGAAACGTGGACCTCCATGCAAGAACCCTTGTGGCCGACCCGCAGGCACCTTACGAAGCCGTCGATTTTTTCCGGGCCGCTTCCGCGGCTCCGCCTGCCGTGGAGGTAAAGCCGGAGGATCCGGCCTTAATCATCTACACCTCGGGAACGACGGGACAACCGAAGGGCGCCGTCCTCACGCAGCAAAACCTGGCCTACGATGCCGAGAACATAATCACTTTTTGGGAAATCACGGAATCGGACATCCTCTGTCACGCCCTCCCCTTGTTCCATGTGCACGGACTCTGCTTCGCCCTCCACACGGCCTTGATCGCGGGATCCCACGTGCTCTTTCTGGATGCCTTCAACGCTGAAACCGTGAACGCCATTCTGGCTCAAGGAATTTCAGGTTACACACCATCCGTCTTCATGGCCGTCCCTTCCATGTATGCCAAGATGATGAACCCGCTTGATGGAGGGCGTTTCAATTTCGAACACATGAGATTGTGGACGTCGGGCTCGGCGCCTCTTCTGCCCAAGGATTTCGAAAAGATCATGAACACCTTCGGCAGAGAGCCAGTGGAGCGGGAAGGCATGACCGAGACGGGAATGAACTTCTCGAACCCCCTCCGGGGCGCCAGGAAACCGGGCTCCATCGGGATCCCCCTGCCGGGCCTTCAGGTCAGGATCGTCGATCCCAAGACCTTCCAGGACGTGGCACCCGGTCAAACCGGGGAGTTCTGGCTCAAAGGGCCCGCGATCACGCCGGGGTACTGGCAGAAACCCGAAGAGACGGCCGAGGTATTCGTCGATGGGTGGTTCAGGACCGGGGATCTCGGCAGGGCGGACGAAGAGGGATACCACTACCTCACGGACCGCATCAAGCACATCATCATCTCCGGCGGTGAAAATATTTCGCCCAAGGAAGTGGAGTCGACGATCAATCGCATGGACGGGGTCCTTGAGTCATCGGTGGTCGGTATTCCGGACGAAAAGTGGGGGGAAAAAGTCGTGGCTGCCGTGGTCGTCAAAAGGGGTTTTACCCTCGATCCCGCGACCGTCCAGGCTTTCTGCAAGAAGCACCTCCACGACTGGAAGTGCCCGAAGGCCGTCGCACTTGTCGGTGAATTGCCTAAAAACACCATGGGGAAGGTGTTGAAGGAAGAAGTCAAGCGGTGCTTGGAAGGGATGAAGTTGCCGGAAATGTAAATGTCTTTTGTCGGCTTCATGCCTATAACGTATTTAACTTTTGGTAAATTTACGAAAAAGAATTTGACAAAATAAGGCAGTTTTCTTACAATTAAAATTAAAATGCAGTGAAAGGGCAAAGTCGCTGAAAGGCGATGACGCAAAGCTACGGGTCTACAGCCGAAGGGCCATGATCGCCGGGTTACCGTCGGTGGGTCTTAAACCGCCTTTGGGTGAGGGTGCTCAAAGGCGTTTATTTTTTTGTTTGATTCGACGTTTGTGCTGAATTGGTTGTTCCCGGAAGATCATCATCCACAGCAGGTTGGAATTTACTTTATGAAATTCAAAAAAATCACACTGATATTTCCCGGTCAAGGATCCCAATATGTGGGGATGGGGAAAGAGTTTTATGATGAGTTCGAGATGGTTCGAGAGATCTTTGATCAAGCAGACCAGTTTCTGGGGTACAAGCTCTCCGAACAATGCTTTAAAAAGCCCGGTTTCGGAATGAAGATGATTCATAGAACTGTCCTGGACAAAACGATTTTTACTCAACCCGCAGTCCTTACGACGAGCTATGTGTGTTATCGGGTTCTGGAACAAAAATGTCGGGAACGCAATATTGATTTAAATGCCTCGCTTTTGGCAGGTCATAGTCTGGGGGAATATTCGGCCCTTCTGGTTTCGGGGGCCGTGGATTTTGAGACCTGTCTGGACCTTGTCAGGAAACGGGCCGCTTTCATGACGGAGGTCGGGCGAGGTTACCCGGGTGCCGGCCTCATGGCGATCGTGGATAAGAAACGCAATTTAAATTACAAACGAATATGTTCAATATGTAAAGATTTTGAACTGTATGTGACCCTGAACAATACAAAGAACCAGATTGTTGTCGGCGGCTCTAAAAGGAAGCTGACGGAGCTTGCAAAGGAATTGAAGAAAGAGGGGAAGCTGGCCAAGATTCTGAAAGTGGAGGGACCGTTTCATACCCCTATCATGCGGCCGGCTGCGGAAAAACTCAAAAAAGAATTAGACAACAGCACCATCTACATAGGTTCAAAACCCCTCATCGCGAATGTATCAACCCATGCAATTGTGGACCCCGACCATATCAGAAAAGAACTTTATGATCAACTCTTTAGGATTGTCGACTGGAGAGGTTCTATTGAAAAAATCATCGGGAATGGGGCGGATTTGTTTATAGAGGTGGGGCCGAAGAAAGTTCTCAGCAATATGATTAAAGAAATTGATCCATCCATACCTCACCTGAATGTTGAAGATATGGAATCTCTTGAAAGAACTCTCAATGAATTAACGGATCAGGCAGGAGTCGGTGAGCCCGAAATGACCCCGAGAGAAGAAAAGGAGGCGGAGGAAAGTGAAGATCAATCGAATTCAAATGAGAGTGACACATGACTTCAAACGGACACCCTGAGTTCGTCCATGAAAACATAGAATTAAGCAGCGGACAATACCTCTAATTCCATTCTTTCAAGTGCCCGTATCTTGTCCCTTAACTCGGCGGCCTCTTCAAATTCCAAATTCTCCGCTGCGTTTTTCATTTTGGTCGTGAGCGCTTGGATCATTTGTTCAACGCGTTCAGGTGTCTCATAATCCGTCTCCGGTTCTGCCAAGGCAGGAAGCGTTACGTAATCCGATTCATAGACGGAACCCAGGATGTCATCGATATGCTTTTGGATGGTGGCGGGTGTGATGTGATAGATTTTATTGTATTCTAACTGGATTTCACGACGACGATTGCTTTCATCGATGGCTCGCCGGATGGATTCGGTGTTGCGGTCGGCAAAAAGCACTACGGTCCCATTCACATTTCTTGCCGCCCTGCCGAAGGTTTGAATGAGTGACCTTTCTGAACGGAGAAACCCCTCCTTGTCGGCGTCAAGTATTGCGACAAGAGAGACCTCTGGGAGATCGAGACCTTCTCGAAGCAAATTAATTCCCACCAAAACGTCAAAGGCCCCCAGGCGAAGATCTCTGATAATTGACATTCTTTCGATGGTCTTTATATCCGAGTGCATGTATCGAACCCTAACGCCCAAATCCGCATAGTACTCCGTAAGGTCTTCGGCCATGCTTTTGGTCAGGGTGGTTACGAGAATCCGCTCATTTTGTCTCACCCGCTCTCTGATGAAGCCCAAGAGGTCATCCACTTGATTTGTCGCCGGGCACACAAGGATCTGGGGGTCTATGAGTCCTGTAGGCCTCACGATTTGTTCGGTGATGGCCTGGGCCTTTTGTAGTTCATAGGGTCCGGGGGTTGCCGAGACATAGATGGTTTGCTTGGCCCTTTCCTCAAATTCCTCAAATTGAAACGGTCTGTTATCGAGTGCGGAGGGTAGCCTGAACCCGTAAGAAACCAGAGTTTCTTTCCTGGATCGATCACCCCGGTACATACCGATCAACTGTGGAATCGTAATGTGGCTCTCATCGATGACGACCAGGAAATTCTTTGGGAAATAATCGAGAAGTGTGGGAGGAGGCTGGCCGGGTGCCCGTCCTGTCAGATGTCTCGAGTAATTTTCAATCCCATGACAATAGCCCAGCTCCATCATCATTTCCAGGTCGAAACGGGTACGTTCCTCGATTCGTTGAGCCTCTAAAAGCTTATTCTTTGAGTGAAAATATTGGATCCGATCTTGGAGTTCCTCCCGGATGTGTTGGATCGCCTTTTCACGGATATCCACGGTCGTGACATAATGGGTGGCGGGGTAAATGGCGATTCGGTTGAGGGCCCGAATGGATTTCCCGGTCAACGGGTCGATCTCCCGGATCTCTTCCACCCTATCTGCGAAGAAGCTGATGCGTACCGCACGATCTTCCGCGTGAACCGGATAAATGTCCAAGACATCCCCTCGGACACGAAACCGCCCTCTGTAAAAATCGATTTCACCTCGCTCGTAATGGATCTCAACGAGTTTTTTTATTGCGTCTTCCCTTGCTAAAGTACTCTCTTTTTCAACGTACAAGAGCATGTCATGGTAGACCTCGGGAGAACCCAAGCCATAGATGCAGGATACGCTGGCCACAATAATCACATCCTCTCTGTCGAGAAGAGATCTCGTGGCGGAATGTCTCATCTTGTCGATTTGTTCATTGATGCTGGCGTCTTTTTGAATGTAAGTATCTGATTGGGGGATGTAAGCTTCCGGTTGGTAATAGTCGTAGTAGCTGACAAAATACTCCACAGCGTTGTTGGGGAAAAGACTCCTGAGTTCCCCGTAAAGTTGAGCGGCGAGTGTTTTGTTGGGCGCGATAACCAGCGTGGGTCTTTGAACATCGGCTATGACGTGCGCAATGGTGAAGGTTTTGCCGGAGCCTGTGACGCCGAGCAAGACCTGATGTGCGAGACCCTTCCTGAGCCCCTTTGAAAGCGTTTTAATGGCTTCGGGTTGGTCCCCGCAGGGAGTCAGATCGGTTTTGATTTCAAACATCCAACCTCCAAGAAGTTCCCTGCGGACCATCTTCCAACACGATGCCCATGGTCTTTAACCGGTCTCGGATCCCATCAGCCTTCGCCCAATCCTTTGCCTTCCTTGCTTCCGCCCTCGCCGCCATCAAGGCTTCGATTTCGGTTGTATCAATTTTTTCCGACGAACCGGATAATTCCTTGAGGAACTCAGAAGGACGTTCCTGCAAAACGCCCAGAACGCGACCCGCCATCAAAAAATTGCGGCGATCGTTCGCCAGCTTTGCGCGGGTCCCCGCCTCGATGGCTTTCCGACCGGGTTCCATACGGATGTTTATGTCTTTGATTTTTTCAAACAATAGACCCATGACGCCCGCTGTATTCATGTCGTCATCCATCAAGTGAATAAACTCGTCTATGAAAGGGTCATGCCGATTCCCCTCAAGAAATTGCGTATGGGTGTTTTTGCCTTCCGGTTCCGGGGGACCAAGCAAGCCTTCCAACTTCAGCAGCGTCCTGTAGATTCTGACGAGTCCCGTTTGAAATCCCGAGACGGCGTCTTTCGTGAAGTCAAGCGGGCTTCGGTAATGCTTTGAGAGGAGGAAGAAACGAAGCACTTCAGGGGGATAAGATTTCAAGGCATCGCGGATTGTCAGGAAATTTCCCAGTGACTTGGACATTTTTTCCGACTCCACCGTAACGAATCCGTTGTGGATCCAATATCTGGCAAAAGTCCCCCCATGGGTCGCTATGGATTGGGCCCTCTCATTTTCGTGATGCGGAAAGAGAAGGTCTTTTCCACCCCCATGGATGTCAAAGGAGTTGCCAAGGTAGTGATTGCTCATTACCGAGCACTCCAGGTGCCAGCCGGGCCTTCCAAAGCCCCAGGGGCTTTGCCATCGAGGCTCCCCCAATTTAGCGCCTTTCCATAAGACAAAATCCATGGGGTGCCTTTTTTTTTGGTCCACGGCGATTCGGCTGCCTGCCTGCATATCTTCGAGTTTTCGGCCGGACAGCACACCGTAGTCGGTATAGCTTTCGACGGAGAAAAACACCTCATCGCCTTCAACATACGCATAGCCTCGGTCCAGCAAGGTCTTGACCATCGCAATCATCCCGTCGATATGCTCCGTGGCCCGGGGTTCCACATCCGCCTTCAGCACGCGAAGACGACCCATATCCTCGTAAAAAGCGTCGATATACTCTTGGGCGATGACACGCGTTTCCTTCCCAAGCTGTCGAGCTCTTTCAATAATTTTGTCATCTACGTCCGTAAAATTACGCACGTACGTGACGTCAAAGCCCCTTGCACGAAGGTATCTCACGAGGAGGTCGAAGACGATTGCAGACCGGGCATGCCCAATGTGGCAGCGGTCATAGACGGTGACGCCGCACACATAAATCTTGACCCTCCCTTCTTCCAAAGGCTGAAATATTTCCTTATTCCGAGTGGCCGTATTGTAAAATCTAAGCGTCAATTGTTCACTCCTTACCGCTTTATCGGTGATATCCATGATATCGGACAAGGTGAGTCGAAAGTCCGGTGGTCTCTCTTTCGACGGGAAGAGATTTCGCAGTTTCGGGAAGAAAGCTATGCTCCCTCAGGCTCTGTTTCATCGAGCGCACTTACGACGGTGACGACGGCAAAGGCTTCTATCCCTTCCTGCCGGCCTGAAAACCCGAGGCCTTCCGTGGTCGTGGCTTTGATATTGATGACATTGACGGGCGCCTCCAGGCACTCTGCGATTTTTTCCTTCATCCGCTCCAAGTGCGGTTCGAGCTTGGGCTTTTCTGCGACGATCGTGGCATCCACATTATTAATACGGAATCTCTCGCGCTTCATCCTTTTCGTCACCTCTTTCAACATGGAAAGGCTTGCAATTCCCTTGTAGGCGGAATCCGAGTCGGGAAAATGTCGGCCGATATCTCCCAACCCCAGCGCGCCTATTACCGCGTCAATCACCGCGTGCGTCAGAACATCGGCATCAGAATGTCCTTCCAGTCCCAAAGGAAAAGGGATCTCGAGGCCGCCCAGAATCAATGGGCGTTGTTCAACTAGGCGATGTGCATCATATCCAAGACCGATTCGGACCATTCTGATCAAATGCTCAAATGGTTAAATGTTGAGTCCCTGTGGGGACCGCTGGAACGAAGAACCTGAGGCGTGTCTTTGAAAAATGCAAGTGATTGATTTTCAATGGCAACTGCTGCAATTGGTGCTTGAACAGGAAGCGCACCCGGAAGATCCGGAAGCGGGCGTGAAATTTCCTCCGCTCTTGTATCCGCAAGCCGACATGAGGCGTTCAATGTTATCCTGTTTACATTGCGGGCACACGACGTGGTCATCGCTGCAAAAAACGATCGTTTCAAATTCTTTGTTGCAGTTTAAACATCTGAATTCGTAAATAGGCATCTCTTTCACCTTTCTCCCATAACAGCAATCCTATGAAGTTTTGAAATACGGCCCGTTTTCAGCCGATGCTTTTTTCAAGGGGCCGAAATGTCACGCTTCATTGAAGCGTTCGAGCACTGCGGCAGCGAGCAATGGGAACATAATTTCGTGGTGTCCCACAATATTAAACCCCTTTCCGCCATCCAGAGTGGGACGCTGGACCACATTGGTCATGGGCCGATAGTGCCGGATAAAATCCATGTTAATCGTGGTAAAGTCCCTGGCTTTGTAGCCGAGGTTCCTCACAAGGGTTAGGGCCTTCAGAAAGACCTCCGGCAAGATCACAGCGGAGCCGAGGTTAATAAAGCAGCCTTTTTCGAGGGTAGAAACAAGACGTGCGAATATTCGGAAATCCAAATGAGAGGTCTGCCCGATGGCGGCCCCGTCGACGTTTGGATGAAAATGAATGATATCTGTTCCAATGCCGACGTGAACCGTAACAGGAATTCCGAGTTCGAATGCACTTGCGAGAAGGCTGTATCGGTTGTATTGAAAATTTTCCCGAACGAGCATTTCACCGACCGATCTGCCCAGCCCCAAACCTCGCTTTGCCCCTTCTGAGATGGCTGCGTTGAGAAATTTTCCGGTTTCCTCGGCCATTCCAAACCGACCTGTCCCCAGGTCTGCTGCAACGTCTTCTGAAGTCTTCCCAATCATGGCGACTTCTGCATCATGTATAATGCCGGCCCCGTTCATAGCCACACCATTGATGAGCCGCCGATTCAGAAGGTCCAAAATGATAGGATTAAGCCCCACTTTTATGACATGCGCACCCATTCCCAAAAGGATGGTCTTTCCGGATGCTGCGGCTTTGAAGATCCTGTCGACGATCTCGTGGAAATCACCGGCAGCAAGCACTTTGGGTAGGGATTCCACCCAGCGGTTAAAAGAATCCCCCGGACGCCACGCGTTTCCGAAATCCTTGATGCAGACTTTACTCGCCCTGTCCTTCAGCGAAGAGGACTTTACGCGGTCCAAGGATAGTGGTTCTATTTTATCCACAAGTGGATTTTTTCCAGTCCCAACCATAGGATGAATGCATCAGCATGTTGTTGATAAATGTATGACCCCCATTTTTGCATCACACCATGGGGGCGAAATTCGCCAATTTGCCTTAATCGTTTGACAAATGCCTCTCAAAAAGAATGTAATCTACCAGATGGCACACGATATGTCCCGCCAAAATGTGGGCTTCCTGAATTCTGGGGGTGATTTGGCTTTTCGCGACAAGGGCCAAATCCACGAGTTTTGAAAGCTCTCCGCCGTCCCCTCCCAAAAAGCCCGCGGTGTATATCCCTTGGCTGTGAGCGTTGCGTACAGCGGAGAGCAAATTCTTGGAATTTCCGCTTGTACTGAGTGCTAAAAGCACATCCCCTTCCATCCCCAGCGCTTTCACCTGCTTTGAAAAAATGTCATCAAAAGAATAATCATTGCCGACGCTTGTGATGATCGAACTATCGGTTGTAAGTGCCAATGCGGGAAGTGGAGGGCGTTCGAGTAGGTAGCGATTTACAAATTCTGCCGCAATATGTTGAGCGTCCGAAGCGCTGCCGCCGTTTCCGCAGAGTAGCAGCTTGTGGTCACTGGTAAAGGCGTCGGCAATCCTTTCCGCCAAATTGACCAGATTCGATGTGTTTTCTCGGATGAAGGCCTCTTTGACTTTCAAACTGTCGGCAAGGATTTTTTCAACAATTCGGTCCAATTCGCGACTCTTATAAAATTATGACAATTTTTAATAAAAAAATATAGCCTTTGCAGCCGATTGTCAACAACCTCCGAGGTTCTCCGGAAGGGCGTTCGGGTCAAGTGCCGAATCTTCGGCGATGCTCGCCCCTTCCCCCGAAAGGGTTTTTTCGGTTTTTTATTGAAAAACCCTGTCCCCTGTGTTACCTAGGCAGAAATCTTTCGAATTTTGCCTGTGAGGCAGGGCGAAAAGCTTCAAATCCTGTACGAAAGCGAAAAGAGAAAGCGTCCGGATTTTTTCGTGAAAGAAATGGAAGTAGACTTAACCACTTATAACTAGGGGGACATTATGACCAAAGCCGAATTTGTCGAAGAGATGGCCGAAAGATGTAATCTGAGCAAAGCCGATGCAGAAAGAGCGCTGAATTCATTCATGGACATTACCAAAGATACCCTCAGGAAGGAAGGAAAGCTGGCATTGGCCGGATTCGGATCATTTTTGGTAACTGAGAGAAAAGCGAGACAAGGCAGAAATCCGCAGACTGGAGAACCGATTCAGATCCCGGCGGGCAAGGGGATTCGTTTTCGGGCGGGCAAGGGTTTGAAGGATAGCCTCTGATTTCATGCAGCGGCCCTCATCGGTGAATCCAAGGTGACCGATGGATCAAATTGCAAGCGGGTTTCCAGCAATACGAGGCGCCCGCTTTCTATTTTGGGTCCAAATGCGCCAGCTCTTTTAAAGCCTGCGCCACCGTTTTCAGCTCTTTCTCCTGTATGGTCCTTAAATCCAGAAGCACATGCTGCTTTTCGAGCCTCCCAATGATGGGCGGGTCATAGGATCTCAGCCAGGTTTCGATGAATCGGGAGGTCAGCTTCCCCGGGGCGATGCTCACCAGACGACTTGGCAATTCCGAAAGTGGAAGCGCCCCGCCGCCGGGTCTCGAATTTCCATCCACCAATTCAAGAGAGAAATTCGTGGCTTTTATTTTTCCGATCAACCGGATCAGGCGGTTCGCTTTGTTCACCAGTGACTTGTAAGGCTGAAATATCATTCTGAGTGTAGGGATTTGCCTTGCGGCGGCCCTTTCATCCCTGTACATCTTCAAGGTTTCTTCGAGGGCGATGAGTGTCAGTTTGTCGATTCTCAAGGCCCGGTTGAGCGGATTTCTTTTAATTGCCTCAACGATGTCTTTTCTCCCAAGGATAATACCCGCCTGGGGTCCTCCCAGCAATTTGTCTCCGCTGAAGGTGACCAGGTCGACCCCCTGGGCGAGGGCTTCTTTTACAGGAGGTTCTTTGGACACGCCGTACTGCGAGAAGTCCACAAAACAGCCGCTGCCCAAATCCTCCATGACAGGAATTCCGTGTCGCCGGCCCAGCCTAACAATCTCAAACAGGGGGACTTCTTCCGTAAATCCGACAACCTGATAATTGCTCGTATGGACTTTCAATAGAAGTGCGGTTTCCGGACCGATGACTTCTTCGTAGTCCCATAAATGGGTTTTATTGGTGGTTCCCACTTCCACCATTTTCGCCCCGCTTTTTCGCATTACGGCTGGGATACGAAAAGAACCGCCGATTTCCACCAGCTGCCCCCGGGACACCACCACTTCACGCCCCCTGGCAAGTGTGTCCAATGATATAAGGACGGCGGCTGCGTTGTTGTTGACAACCATCGCGGCCTCTGCCGACGTCAGCTCCAGTAGGATGTCTTCCACATGCGTATATCTGCTTCCCCGTTTACCCTGACGCAAATCATATTCGAGGTTGCTGTATCCGCCGGCCAGCGGTCTAAATTTCTTCAAAACCCTTTCTGCCAGAATCGATCTTCCCAGATTTGTGTTGACGACGATCCCGGCAGCGTTGATCACCGGCCGCAAGCTGGATCGTGATATGCGGATCAGCTTTTCAATGGCTTTTTCTTGAATCCATTCTAAATTTAGTTCCGACGTATGCGTGATTTTGCCCTGATGAATAGAATTTCGGAGTTGATCGAGGATCTGGTTGATTGCCTTTAGAATAAGCGGACGGGGATAGTCCCTTGATAGTTCTTTCAGCTTGGGGCTCATTAGCAGTCGATCCACCGAAGGAATTTCCTTGAAAAGTGTCTGTTTAAGGTTGCTCATTGCGTCGAATTCTCCCTTTGCGTTAAGATGATTGGCTTTGCGTCGCGGGTGTGTGACACAGGCATTCATGCCATTGGCAAATCGGATTCAACCCCAATATAGGGAAGATTCTTCAAGCCGTCAAATACTTGTGGACGTTGAGTTTTCAGCCGTCCGGTCTTTCGGTCGACCGTGGGCCGGATTGTTTTCAGAAAATCAGCTTGCAATATGCGACGGCGATGTGATATCAATAATTTTGTTGTGGTGGGTGTAGCTCAGTTGGCAGAGCACTGGGTTGTGGCCCCAGTTGTCGCGGGTTCAAATCCCGTCACTCACCCCATTCACCTTCAAAAATTCGCGACCTTTGGCTGTTGGCCGTCGGGACGTGATTGACCTCAACGGCACACGGCCAACCCTGCGGAACTTCCTTCACCCTGCAATTGCGCAATTTTGGGCATATTCCGTTTTTGTTCGCAATGATGGGGGTCGGTTTTCATACTTGGCAGTGTCTGGAGGGAAACCGCGGCTTTTTCCCAAGATCAAGGAAGACGGAAATTATAATCACAGGAATACACGGCCTATTTCGAGGGTTTTAATTTGAGTCTGACGTTCTGCCTGTAGCGGGAGGAAACCAGCAGGCTTCGGTCGGATGCTATTTACCCATAAACGAGGAGAAAACTAGGGAGAGTTGTCGGCTCCCTAATTTGTTTTAGGAGAGAATGCCGGTGGAATCATCGTGGACCCCGTTAGAGACCGTGCTTGCTGCTGTAAATGTTGCTCTCGCGCTGGCGATTGGGGTTATCCTTATAACGCATTCAAATTGGGTCGGCCTTTCCGCCGTTGGAATATTCGGTGCTGTCCTTTGGGCGGTTTATCATCAGGGCATATTGGAGTGGTTGGGACGTCCCAAGTTGCAAGTGATGCCATTTGATATGAAACCACCGTTATTTCGCAAAGATGCGGAATTGCATCCACATACAAGCCAGCGGGTGGGCTCCCACTTTTCTATCAATGTCCCAATAAGAAATACAGGCGAAACAGCGGCAAAGCGCTGCCAGCCGGTTGTCACGGCGATGGGCAAATTTGATGCCGGCACATGGCAAAAGCAGGAGGACTGGATTCCAGTGGGGCTGGAATGGGCGCCGGCGGAGTCATCGAGCGTCACGCTCGGCAGGTCGGCGCAAGAAAGAGACCTTGTACCGCAGCGGCCCTACTACTTCGGTCTTGGATCGCTAAGCACTACGGACCCCCACGCTTTCAGGATTTTTTCACCGACTGTTGCGTCTGCTCACGAGGTTCGGTTTCTGCGCGGTCACTATTGCTTTGAAGTAACCGTTTTTGCGGAGAAAGCGAAGCCGGTTCAAAAGTATTTTCAAGTCAGATGGATCGGCGGATGCACCGACGATTTCGAAGAGGTGATCAAACGCATAAAGGTTTCTGAAAATGACTATTCTCCCTGGCGAAACGCGGTAGCGTGGAGAGATAAGCTCTCAAAGGAAAGGACACACTTTGATGTATAGTGTTAAGGATGAAGATCTGCTGGCCAGAGTTCACAAGTACGAGATAATTCGAAAAGACGGACATCTCTGGATTGATGTACTTGAAATAATTGCCGGGAAATCTTCAAAAAGATTTATCGCCATTCCTAACCTCGTGATTGAGACTGCGGAGCGTGCATATCATGGATTTGGGGACTCAGAAGAGGCGGCGCTGGAAGACTGTTTGAAAAAGATTAAAGAGGTCCCTGCCCCTGTTATTGTTTCTATTCCCACCGCATAGTATTTTTCTTCTTGATTCACTTCTGTTTGGAAGGTAATCATCGCACGATAGGTTAGGACGCCGGCGGTTTGTTGACGAACGTGGATACCTTTATAAGCCTGCAGGAATTTATCAGTCTGCGGGTTTTTAATTTTCGAAGTGGACACGTGAGCAAAAGGAAGCAGGATGGAGAAAGCCGCTGTTTTCTAAAAGCCGGTTTTTCAGGGATCAGCCGTTGAATTGAAAGCCGTTGACAAGGTCCCCGATTTCAGATTACAAGACCTACGAAAAGACTTCTTCGAATGCTTGACGAAACGAAATGTTTGAATTCATCGGAGAGAAATGATGCCCAATACCGTGGTTGTGGGCACCCAGTGGGGTGATGAGGGAAAAGGAAAGGTCGTTGATCTTTTGACCGCCGGCGCGGATTTGGTTGTAAGATTTCAAGGGGGGAATAACGCCGGCCATACGCTTGTAGTGGAAGGTCGGCAATTCATTTTCCATCTCATACCGTCCGGTATTTTGTATGACGGTAAGAAGTGTTTGATTGGAAACGGGGTCGTGGTTGATCCGGAAGTGCTCTTAACGGAGATGGATGATCTGAAAGGGGTCGGAATTGATGTGAATCCTAAGCGGCTTTCTTTGAGTGAGAAAGCGCACATTGTTATGCCTTACCACAAAGCCATTGATTTGGCCAGAGAAGCCGCAAATGGAAAGGTCAAAATTGGCACGACCGGACGTGGTATCGGACCCTGTTATGAAGACAAGGCGGCGAGAACGGGCGTGAGGGCGGTGGATCTCCTGGAGCCCGAATCATTGGAAGAAAAAGTCAGGGTGAATCTTGAGGAAAAAAATTTCTACCTGACAAAGTGGTTGCACGCTGAACCATTGGAGGCACAGCCCATTGTAGACGCCCACCTGGCAATGGCCGAGAAGCTCAGCGATTTTATCACAGATGTTTCGGTGGAATTGGATCAGGCGTTGAACGCCCGCAAGAAGATCCTTTTCGAAGGAGCTCAGGGTACGCACCTGGATGTGGATCACGGGACCTATCCTTTTGTCACGTCGTCCAATCCCGTGGCAGGCGCTGCTTGTGCCGGGGCAGGCATCGGCCCGAAGCAATTGCATCACGTGGTGGGTATCGTGAAGGCATACACCACACGGGTCGGCGCCGGCCCTTTTGTGGCGGAGCTCAACGATGAGACAGGCGATTACATACAGAAACGCGGGAAGGAATTCGGCGCAACAACCGGTCGACGGAGGCGTTGCGGCTGGCTCGATATGGTTATGGTGAGGGATTCAGCCCGGTTGAACGGGCTGGACAGCCTCGCGGTTACAAAACTGGATATCCTTACGGGCCTCAAGAAACTTAATGTCTGCGTGGAGTATGAATGCCGGGGAGAGAGAATTCATTGCAGGCCGGCGAGTCTTAAAAAACTGGCGCAATGCGTTCCTGTCTATGAGGAAATGCCGGGGTGGAAAGAAGACATCTCGGGTGCACGAGCGATAACCGACCTGCCTCAGCAAGCCCAGGCCTATATCAAAACCATTGAAACGTTGGCGGGCGTCCCGGTTTCCATTGTTTCAGTCGGTGCCGGAAGAGGAGATACAATCATGGTTCAGGATCCCTTTCAGAGCATACCCCATGCGAATGCGCAAGACACAGCTCAACGGGAATGACGTCTCATCCCACTGAAAATATGCTGCCTGATCTTCAAGCCGGCTGTTTTGAAAACAAAGCTCACCATGCCTATACATGACAAAATATATGATGTAATCGTTGTCGGGGGGGGGCACGCGGGGTGCGAGGCCGCACTGGCGGCGGCCAGAATGGGCCATCCCACGCTGCTCCTTACGATCAATCTCGACCACGTCGCCGTTATGAGCTGCAATCCGGCGATTGGCGGGTTGGCCAAAGGACATTTGGTTAAAGAGATTGATGCCCTCGGCGGCGAGATGGCGAAAAACGCGGACCAGACGGGAATCCAGTTCCGGCGTCTCAACACACGAAAGGGGCTTGCAGTGCAGGGCTCCAGGTCGCAAAATGATCGAGACCTTTACCGGAAACGAATGAAATGCATATTGGAAGCTGAGTGCAATCTGGATATCCGTCAAGCCATGGTGGACTCCCTGCTTGTGAGAGATGGTAAAATCCGCGGAATTGAAACACACATCCATGAAAAGTTTCACGCCAAGACGGTCATCCTGACGACCGGAACGTTTTTGCGAGGACTCATACACATCGGACTCGATCAGTTCAACGCGGGACGCATGGGAGACCCTTCGTCCGACCGTTTGGCGCAGCAACTGGAAACATTGGGCTTTGAATTGGGTCGTCTGAAAACGGGGACAACCCCGCGATTGAATGGGAGAACCATTGACTACGAGCAGCTCATTGAACAGCCGGGAGATGAAAACCCGAAACCGTTTTCATTCACGACGACCGGAATTCCGCTTCCCCAGGTGTCATGTCACATCACCTACACCAATGAAAACACGCACGATTTCATTCGCAAGGGACTGGATCGCTCGCCGCTGTTCAGCGGAATCATCGCGGGAGTGGGTGCCCGGTATTGTCCTTCCATTGAGGACAAGGTAGTGAGGTTTCCGGAGAAAGAACGGCATCAGATATTTCTTGAGCCGGAAGGGTTGGACACGGTCGAGGTGTATCCGAATGGGCTGGCCACAAGCCTTCCCATTGATGTCCAGAAAAAAATGATCCGGTCTATTCCGGGCCTGGAAAACGCTGAAATTTTGCGTCCCGGCTATGCGATTGAATATGATTACATCAATCCGCTGCAGTTGAAGCCGACACAAGAAACCAAACGGGTGGAAGGGCTTTTCCACGCCGGCCAGATTAACGGTACCTCCGGGTATGAGGAGGCGGCGGCACAAGGGATGTTGGCCGCCATTAACGCCGTTTTGAAGATTCGTGGGGAAGCGCCCCTGATCCTTTCCCGAGCCCAAGCCTATACGGGTGTGCTGATCGATGATCTGATCACCAAAGGGACCAAAGAACCTTACCGGATGTTTACCTCCAGAGCGGAGTACCGACTTCTCCTCAGGGAAGACAACGCCGATTTCAGACTCAGAGATGTCGGGCATCGTTTAGGGTTGGTTCCCGACGCTGTTTACAGGGAGTTTGACCGGAAAAGACAGAAAGTGGAAAAATTGCTGACACGACTGCACGAATTTAAATTAAAACCCGAGGCTTCGGTGGGAGATCGCCTGAGGGCTTTGGGCTCCGCACCGATCAAAAATGTCACCGCATTAAGCCAACTTTTGAAACGGAGCGAGATATTCTTTGAGCACCTGCATGTCTTTGATCCTGAGCTTTCGGATACGGAAGAACCGGTTGCCGTCGAAGTCGAGACCCGGATTAAATATGAGGGGTACATCGACCGGCAGGAGCGGGAGGTGGAAAAGTTGAAACGAATGGAAAGTGTCCGGATTCCGGAGGACATGGATTACGGAAAAGTTTACGGGTTTTCCACAGAGGTGAAGGAAAAATTAGGTCGGGTAAGGCCCGTATCCCTTGGGCAAGCATCAAGGATTTCCGGGATTACCCCTGCGGCGCTCATGGCGCTTCAGATTGAATTGAAGAGAAGACGCCCGCACGGAGCCCACGACGCCTCGTTTCAAGACGCGGAATGACGATTTCAGATAAATCGGACTCCATTGCGTGACGCGAAGCTCGGCAGGACGCCGGCTGCCGGATAATATGGTTCCTCATACAACTTTTTTGGAAACATCACCAATCTGTAAAGGGGTCTGAGCGTTCAACCTTGTAATCACATGTGCTTTTATTGAAGTGTACTCCTGTAACAGATGGGACACGATAGGCGACCCTGCCTCCAAAGGGTATCAACCGGAACGCTGCATGGGAGGAGCAAAATGCCGAAAGGAGACCTGTGGGTGTGGGTGGTGATCCAAGACCCGGGCGAAAAGGAGCAGTTCTTGGGACAGCATGACCACGAAACGGATGAGTCTTTCATCCCTGCCTTCCTGAGCAAAGAAGTGGCCCAGGAGGGCCTGAAAAATCTTTTAACCGAAAGAGGTTATCACTATGAAGCCCAGGCGATTCGTTTTGACGATCTTAGCGAGCGGGCCGCTAAAAACGGATTCATGGTGTTTATTCTGGACGAATCCGGCCGTATTTTGGAAAGAGTGGGAGGATAGATTTCCGTCAAAACTGCAGTCGATACAAACCTTCCCCCTGTGGCGGATGCATGGGGTCGTGTCGATGGATTATTCAGCGTTTTCAAGAAGAAAGGCCTTGTTTGAGACGGAATTGTTGTCTAAAATGCATCGGGTTGAATCCGGGCTTGAACATGCATCAAGGAGATTGAAATATTGAAAGCGGAGGCAAGCAATGAATTGGTTTTTATGGACCCTTACCTCTTCAATAGGTAAGAAGTTACTCATGGCCCTTACCGGCCTTTTGTTTTGCCTATTTGTTCTGGCGCATCTGCTGGGAAATTTGAGTGTTTACGGGGGAAAGGATTATTTTACCGCGTACGCGGAACACCTACATGGATTTGGTATCCTTGTCAACGTCGCTGAGATGGGCCTTCTCATCTCTGCGGTGCTTCATATTTCCCTCGGGGCCATTCTATTTTTTGAAAACCTGCGATCCAGGCCGACTCGGTATGTGATGAAGAAAACAGCAGGCGGAAGAACCCTCAGTTCAGCAATTATGCCGTACACCGGCCTTTATGTCCTCGTGTTTGTCCTCATTCATCTGTTTACTTTTCATTTTGTGGAACATACTCCCCAAACCACTTTTCAGCTTGTTGCCGATGTGTTTTCCAAACCGGGATATGTTGTTTTCTATGTTTTTTCCATGATTGTTTTGGGATTTCATGTGAAACACGGTCTGTGGAGCGCGTTCCAGACGATCGGCGCCAATCATCCAAGGTATATGCCGTTGATTAAGCTCGCAAGCTTGATATTCAGTCTGGCGGTCGGGGTGGGGTTTGGTTCCATCCCTGTATATATCGTTTCGAGTGTGTAAGGAGGTTTTTCATGCAACTGGATTCAAAGGTTCCCGGCGGCCGTCTCGAGGAGAAATGGGATCGGCACCGTTTTGAACTTAAACTGGTAAATCCTTCAAACAAAAGGAAGTTCGAGATTATTGTCGTGGGAACGGGACTTGCAGGGGCTTCCGCATCGGCGACCCTTGCGGAGCTGGGCTACAATGTCAAGACCTTCTGTATTCACGACACACCGCGCCGGGCACACAGCATCGCGGCGCAGGGAGGAATAAACGCGGCAAAGAATTATCAAGGTGACGGAGACAGCATCCGGCGACTTTTCTACGATACCATAAAGGGTGGGGATTTTCGGGCACGTGAGGCGAATGTGTATCGCCTGGCTCAAATCAGCACCCGGATCATTGATCAGTGTGTGGCCCAGGGCGTTCCATTTGCGAGGGATTATGGAGGACTGCTTGCAAACCGGTCGTTTGGAGGCGCTCAGGTTTCACGAACATTCTACGCCAGAGGCCAGACGGGTCAACAACTCCTCCTCGGGGCATACGGCGCGCTAATGCGCCAGGTGGCCACCGGGAGGGTGAAGATGTTTCCAAGACGCGAGATGATGGATATTGTTCTCGTAGACGGACACGCCCGCGGCATTGTGGTGCGAGATCTTATTACCGGTGAAATGGAAAGTCATGCCGCCCATGCGGTCATACTGGCGACGGGAGGGTATGGGAATGCATACTTTCTTTCTACCAACGGGATGAGCTCTAATGTCAGCGCCATCTGGCGGGCGCACAAAAAAGGCGCTTTTTTTGCCCATCCTTCATTTGTCCAGATCCACCCAACCTGTATTCCCGTGCACGGGAGTTACCAGTCAAAACTGACGCTGATGAGCGAGAGCCTTCGGAACGATGGCCGTGTGTGGGTCCCCAAAGATCCGGGGGACACGCGGTTACCCAGCCAAATCCCGGAATCTGAGAGAGACTATTATCTGGAATTCAAATACCCAAGTTTCGGGAATTTGGTTCCAAGGGATGTGGCTTCCCGGTGTGCGAAGGATGTATGCGACCTGGGACAAGGCATCGGGCCGACCAAGTATGCCGTGTACCTTGACCTGGCAGACGCCATCGAGAGAGACGGGATCGAGGTGATACGAAAAAAATACGGAAACCTCTTTGAGATGTATGAACGGATAACGGGCGTCAGCCCCTATGAAGCGCCCATGATGATCTATCCCGCCGTACATTACACTATGGGGGGCTTATGGGTGGATTACAACTTGATGAGTACCATTCCCGGACTTTTTGTTCTTGGAGAGGCCAACTTTTCAGATCACGGAGCGAACCGCCTGGGTGCAAGTGCGCTCATGCAAGGGCTGGCGGATGGTTATTTTATTATCCCCTACACCATAGGGGGCTATCTGGCGGGCACCGTGTTGCCCGATGTGAAGGCGGATCATGCCGGATTTAGAGATGCAACGACTTGGGCAACGGAAAATGTCGGAAAATTGCTTTCTATTCAAGGCAACCGTACGGTGGATGATCTCCACAGGGAACTGGGCCACATACTTTGGGAGTATTGTGGTATGTCCAGAAGCGAACCGGGAATGTTGAAGGCCAAAGACTTGGTTCCCGAGCTCCGGGAGGCATTTTGGAAAGGTGTTATCGTGCCGGGCACCTCCGGCGAATTGAATCAGAGCCTGGAAAGAGCCAATCGCTTGGCCGACTTCTTGGAGTTTGCCGAGCTGCTGGTAGAAGACGCCCTTCAACGGGAGGAATCGTGTGGTTGCCATTTTAACGTAGCCTATCAAACAGAAGAGCACGAGGCCCTCAGAAATGATGAGCATTGCTGCTATGTCGCCGCCTGGCAATTCAACGGCGTGGGAAAGTCCCCAACGCTTCATGAAGAGCCCCTGGTATTTGAGAATGTAGAGCTCGCACAGAGGAGTTATAAATGAGCGAAACGATCAATCTAAAACTGAAAGTGTGGCGTCAGAATGGGTCGGGGGACAGGGGACGCCTGGAGACTTATGATGCTGAAGGTATCTCAACGGAAATGTCCTTTTTGGAAATGCTCGACGTCGTCAATGAAAAGCTTACGCTGGAAGGGAAAGACCCCATCGCGTTTGATCACGACTGCCGGGAGGGTATCTGCGGGAGTTGCGGCGCAATGGTCAATGGACTGGCGCATGGCCCGGAGCGAGGCACCACGCTTTGCCAATTGCACATGCGGCATTTCAAAAATGGAGATACGCTGGTTATTGAACCTTTTCGTGCCCGGGCATTCCAGGTGATCAAAGATCTGGTGGTGGACCGCAGTCCTCTTGACAAGATCATCCAGGCGGGGGGGTACATATCTGTGAATACGGGAGGCGCGCCCGACGGCAACACCATTCCCGTGCCGCCTGAAAAGGCCGAGCTCGCCATGGACGCTGCGGCCTGCATCGGCTGCGGAGCCTGCGTCGCAGCGTGTCCCAATGCATCGGCCATGCTTTTTGTCGGGGCCAAGATTTCTCACCTCGCGCTGTTGCCGCAGGGAGGCTGCGAAGCCGCGAAGCGGGCGTTGTCCATGCTGAAAAAGATGGATGCGCTGGGGTTTGGAAACTGCAGTAACGAGACCGAGTGCGAAGTGGAATGCCCCAAGGAGATATCCATCACCAATATTGCGCGCTTTAATCGGGAGTTCCTGAAGGCAAGCTTCATTTCATCGGAAAGTTAGTACGCGATCAGTCTGACGTTCTTCCCCAACGCAAGTTGCTGAGTGTGCAGATAAATAGAGCCTTGCCCTTTGCGGGATAGGTCTTTACCTGTTGTCATTTTGGGCGGTATTCCAGTTCGACCTGGTGCGAAAGTCTGGGTGGTTGATGACGCAGATATCACTATCGGGAAGGCGTGCTCTGCTCCAGGTTTTTTTGTGTGTGTCATGGAATAGGTTTGATAAACTAAAAAAGAGGCTTATATTGGTTCATGTGAAATTTGTAACAAAGTATGTTCGGCAAAAGGTAGAATTATCAGAAGGTTATAAAAGTCAAGCCCATCCGGATACCCGTGTTGAACGGTCTTTGTGATACAATTTTCCTTGACAGGGAATTTCATTTTGTCTATAGAGTTTTCTCAATGGTCAGTCCCTAACTGCTTAAGAAAATAGGGTTTTTGAGTATTAAGCGGGTTTGTTCTCGACCATTTGGAAGCGGAAAGCGCACATCCATGAATCTGAAAAACCTGCTAGCGGCTAAAAGGACCCGCATCATAAAGCGGTGGCGAGAGCTGACCCTTGCCGCTTACCCCGATGACGCTCAAAGGTTCCTCAAGAACGAAAAGAACCGATTCGCAAACCCGGTTGGGAGAACGATCAGTGAAGCGATCGCGGTTCTTTATGATGAATTGCTCAAGGGGGAGGGTTCGGAAAGCGTATCTTCCGCGCTCGATAGAATCATTCGAATCCGGGCGGTTCAGGACCTCAAGCCTTCGCAGGCAATTGGTTTTATTTTCCAGCTAAAAGCAATCATCGGAGAAGAACTAGCCACGGCAGCTCAGGAAAGCGATTTTTCCGAAGAAATTCAGGAAATTGAAATCGCGATCGATAACATGGCTCTCATGGGCTTTGATATCTATACGCAGTGCCGGCAGAAAATCTATGAAATTCGGGTAAGCGAGGTCCAGGGTCAGGTATCGGGCTTGCTCAGGCGTGCGAACGCCAGAAGTAAGAACGCTGAAAAAGCAGCGGATTTCGAAAAAAATGATGGAGAGCGATAACTGAAACGAGGTAGGGGTTTATGAATTTCATTATCAGTATCCTTTTTTCCGGCATCCTGGTCGGCATTTTGGTGTTGATTCCTTGGGTGGGGGTCTGGGCCTTTGATCTTCGCACACTGTTCGGGATCATCATTCCCTACGCGGCCATTGCCACGTTCATCATCGGGATTGTTATACGGGTGGTCGATTGGGCACGCTCGCCCGTTCCCTTTCGTATCCCGACCACCGCCGGTCAGCAATGGTCCCTTCCATGGATCAAACACAGTGCCATCGACAATCCGAAGAATAATGCCGGTGTGGTCATTCGGATGGTTTTTGAAGTGCTGACATTTCGCTCACTTTTTCGGAACACCCGGCTTGAATATCGAAACACCGAAGGGGGGCCGAAGATTGATTATGAATTTGAGAAATGGCTCTGGTTGGCGGCTTTGGTGTTTCACTATTCGTTTCTTGTCATTTTTTTGCGACACTTCAGATTCTTTGCCGAGCCTGTCCCCGGGTTTGTGCACCTGCTGGAAAGCCTCGACGGGTTTTTGGAGATGGGCGTGTTGCCCATAACCGGGCTGGGGACCCCCAGCGTCTATATTTCGGACCTGTTACTCCTCGCCGGCGTGACCTATCTGTTCTTAAGAAGACTTTACATCTCACAGATCCGCTATATATCGCTTCCTGCGGATTATTTTCCCCTGTTTCTTATCCTCGCTTTGGGATTAACAGGCGTTTTGATGCGATATTTTATCCGGGTCGATATCAAAGCAGTCAAGGAATTGGCGATCGGGCTGTTTCGATTCAGTCCTCATGTTCCGGACGGAATTGGAACGATATTTTTCATCCATTTTTTCATCCTGAGTGTGCTGATCGCCTATTTTCCATTCAGCAAATTGATGCATTTTGCCGGCATATTCTTAAGCCCCACCCGAAACCTATCCAATAACAACCGTTTCGTCAGGCATGTGAATCCGTGGAATTATCCTGTTGCAACCCATACGTATGAGGAATATGAGGATGAATTCAGGGATCATATGGTCGAGGCCGGTATCCCGGTTGAAAAAGAGACGGAAGGAAAAGCAGAAGAAAAACAAGCGGAGAAGGAGTAGACATGGCGGATACACCCAAGCCGGAGGAATTAGCGAAAATCGATCATACGCCACCGTTTTTCAAAGGGTGGATCGACACGCGCCCCGAGATCAAACGGGGCATCGCCTGCTACGGCTCAAAACCGAAAGATCTCGAATATGTCGGCCTTCCAAACCCGAGAGATTGGAGCCCTTTCGACGATGACTGGAAACTGCCGGAAAACTGGGAGGAAATCGTCTACGAAGGCTTCAAGGATCGGCTGGACAGGTTTCGATCGTTCAAGCTTTTCATGGATATCTGCGTGCGGTGCGGGGCCTGTGCCGATAAATGCCATTTTTTTATCGGTTCCGGGGACCCCAAGAATATGCCCGTAATGCGGGCGGAACTGTTGAGGTCGCTCTACAGAAAGAACTTTACAGTCGGGGGAAAATTACTCGGAAAACTGGCAGGGGCCCGGGAACTGAACGAAGATGCGCTGAGAGACTTGTGGTATTACAGCTACCAGTGCACCGAATGCCGTCGCTGTTCGCTCTTTTGCCCGTATGGGATCGATATGGCTGAGATCACCATTTTCGGGCGGGAGCTTCTCAATCTGTTGGGCCTCAATATCGACTGGATCGCCGCACCCGTGGCCAACTGCTACCGCACGGGGAATCATCTCGGCATCCAGCCCCATGCCTATAAAGATATGCTCGACTTTTTCAGCGATGAAATTGAAGACATCACAGGAATCCGAATGGAGCCGGACTTGAACAGGAAGGGAGCGGAAATCCTCTTTATCACGCCTTCCGGTGATGTCTTCGCCGATCCGGGTACCTTTACCTGCATGGGCTATATGATGCTTTTTCACTACTTGAAGGATCTGGGGCTTGATATTACCTGGAGTACCTATGCGTCAGAGGGCGGAAACTTTGGCTATTTCACATCCCACGAGATGGCGAAACGGTTGAACGCCAAAATGTATGCTGAGGCCGAGAGATTGGGTGTGAAGTGGATCCTGGGCGGTGAGTGCGGGCACATGTGGCGGGTCATCAACCAGTATATGGACACCTTCAATGGCCCTCCGGATACTCTCGAACAACCGGTATCTCCAATCACGGGGACGAAATTCGAGAATGCAAAGACGACAAAAATGACCCATATCATCGAATTTACCGCAGATCTGATTCAGCACAATAAACTGAAACTGGATCCGAGCCGGAATGATCCTTTGAAGGTCACATTCCATGATTCTTGTAACCCGGCGCGCGGCATGGGGCTTCTGGATGAACCTCGATATGTGATCCGGAATGTCTGCAATAATTTTTACGAGATGCCGCCCAACACGATTCGTGAGCAAACTTTCTGCTGCGGGAGTGGGGCCGGACTGAACGCCGGAGAAAATATGGAATTGAGAATGCAGGGGGGACTCCCCCGTGCAAATGCGGTAAAGCATGTACACGAGAAACATGATGTCAATATGCTTGCCTGTATCTGTGCCATTGACAGGGCCGTATTGCCGAATCTGATGGAATACTGGGTGCCGGAAGTGGAGGTGACCGGGATCCACGAGATGGTGGGCAACGCGCTTGTTTTCGAGGGGGAAAAGGAGCGAACCACGAATCTGCGTGGGGAACCTCTCCCCGGAATGGAGGATAAAGAGGATGTATGACGGAGGTAAAATCATCACAGGGCTGATCATCGGCCTTTTGGCTCTATTCCTGTGGCCTTTTTTTTATGACAGGAATGGGCAGGCCGGTGTTTCTCCGAAGCCGGAACTCACGGCAAAGGCCAAGGAGGCTGGACAGTGTGTGGCACCAACGCCGTACATGCGGGAATATCATATGCAATTGCTGGACGATTGGCGACACACCGTCGTCAGGGACGGCGAAAGGTACTACGACACCAGCGAAGGGACCTGGCATTTGCGCGTGTTAGGTGACATCAATGATGCGACTGCCGGCGCCGGAGAAAGGCATTACAAGGAAACAGACAGGAAGATATACTACAAGAGCCTTCAGGTAACATGCATGGACTGCCATTCCAACAAATCCAAGTTTTGCGATGAATGCCACGATTACATGGGTGTGGACCCCTATTGTTGGGACTGTCACATTGAACCGAAGGAGAACAAATGATGGGTGTGGATAGAAGGGAGTTCTTGAAAATAGCGGGGCTTTCGGGGCTCTTTGGTTTGGGTGGAAAAGCAGCGATTGAGTTGCTTGCTCCCGGAGAGGTTGAAGCGCAGCTGAGTTCGGCGCCCGTGATGAAGGGGAAGCGATGGGCCATGGTCATCGATGCGCATGCACTGGACGATGAGCTCATGGACGTCTGCATCCGCGCGTGCCATCGTGAACACAATGTGCCCGATCTTGACGATCCCAAAGTTGAAATCAAGTGGTTGTGGAAAGAAGAATACCCGCACGCCTTTCCCGGCCAGAAACATGAGTATATCGGTGATGATATCAAGCACAGTGAGTTTCTCCTCCTGTGCAATCACTGCACCAATCCGCCCTGCTGCAGGGTGTGTCCCACGAAAGCCACCTGGCAAAGAGAAGACGGGATCGTGATGATGGATCAGCACCGCTGCATCGGGTGCCGGTTCTGTATGGCCGCATGCCCTTTCGGAGTCAGAAGTTTCAACTGGGGAGACCCAAGAAAAGCGCCTGAAGAGAAAAATCCGGATTTTCCAACCAATGTGAAATACCCGACCCGCTCAAAGGGGGTGGTGGAAAAGTGTACATTCTGTGCGGAACGACTGGCCAAGGGACAGTTACCCGCGTGTGTCGAGGCGGCCAATCAGATAAAGGAAAATGCCCTGACCTTTGGTGATCTGGATGATTCCGCTTCGATCGTGAGAGAATTGCTCCGTAAGCATTATACGATTCGACGTAAGCCGGAGCTCGGCACAGAACCGAACGTTTTTTATATCGTGTGAGGTGGTTATGCTTGAAAAGGCGATTAAGGGAGATCAAAAGTACTGGGGATGGATCGTTTTTTTGCTTCTTCTCATCGGCATGGGCTTTGCCTTCTATTTGTATCAGTTTAAGGTGGGCCTGAAAGTCACGGGAATGAGCAGAGATGTCTCCTGGGGGTTTTATATCGGTCAGCTGACCTACTTCGTCGGCGTGGCAGCGGGAGGGGTCATGGTGGTGCTGCCTTATTATCTTCATGATTACAAGGCGTTCGGCCGGATTACCATTCTGGGGGAATTCCTGGCGATCGCCTCCATCGTTATGTGCGGGCTGTTTGTGATGGTGGACCTGGGTAACCTGCCCAGGATGCTGAATATCATGATCTATCCCAATCCGACATCGATTCTGTTTTGGGATATGATCGTTCTCAACGTCTATATGCTTCTAAATTTAGTCATCGGCTGGAATGTGTTGAGCGCTGAAAGAAAAGGCATTCAATACCAGAAATGGGTGAAGGTTCTCATCTATATTTCAATCCCATGGGCCTTCAGTATCCACACGGTGACGGCGTTTCTTTATGCGGGAATCCCCGGCAGGCACTATTGGTTGACCGCCATTATGGCGGCCCGGTTTCTTTCATCCGCTTTCGCCTCAGGCCCTGCCTTACTGATTCTCTTGTGTCTGATAATCCGGAAAGTCAGCACCTTCGATCCCGGTAAAGAGCAAATCAGGACGCTCGGTGGGATCGTGACCTATGCGTTTGTCCTCAACATATTTTTCTTGCTCCTTGAGGTTTTTACCGCCTTCTACAGTCAGATACCCGGGCATATGCATTCTTTCGAATATTTGTTTTCAGGATTTGAAGGACAGGCGAGCAAACTGGCTCCGTGGATGTGGGCATCCGTGGTGTTTGCGATTATCGCGCTTTTTCTTCTCCTTGTCCCGGCTACACGAAGGCGGGAACCCATTCTCGCTGCAGGATGCGGGGCCGTTATCGCTTCCACTTGGATCGACAAAGGTTTTGGTCTGGTTATCGGCGGCTTTATTCCCAATCCCTTTGAAAGGGTTTTTGAATACTGGCCGACGACCCCTGAAATCATGATCAGTGTCGGCGTATGGGCAACCGGGTTTTTTATTTTAACCGTGTTGTATAAGATCGTGGTTTCAGTAAAAGAAGAAGTCGCCGGATAAATCAGCGTTGGGAGAGTTCTGATGAGGCCGGGGAAGCGGGGCTTATTTCGCTCTGGGGACGAACCTTTTCATTTTTATATCGAGGAGAATCAGGAAACCGGAAAAACGCTTGACAGCCTGAATTTACTCTGTTACATACGCGCTGTCACTTTCAAAGCATGTGGAATACCGAGCCGGATGGACGGAAATCGCATTTGATGAGACGCTTTGATATTCATAAATCAGGAGGATAGACATATGGGTTACGATGTAGAGGTTGATCACGAAAAGTGCGTGGGATGCGAAGAATGTGTGGAAGTTTGTCCTGTGGATGTGTATGAGATGCAGGATGAAAAATCGGTGCCGGTGAATGCCGAAGAATGTCTCGGTTGCGAAAGCTGCGTCGAAGTATGTGATGCGGAGGCAATTACGGTCACCGAAGTCTGATTACCGTTTGTATTCCAACCCAAACCAAACGCCGCGCCGTCTTTGTATGATGGGGCGGCGTTTTCTTTTGGAGAATCGGATGGCGGGAGCGTGACTCGGTTGCTACGGCATGAGATTCGCGTGCGTTGTCTGTGACCCGGAGAAGGCGTAAAAAAAAGCCACGCCTCTGTAAGCGTGGCTTTTCGGCGCAAGGGCTTTCTTCATCGATATACATTTTTAAGATTTTTTCCCGTGGCAATCATTACATTTCCTGTAAGGGGCCTTCGATTCACCATGGTCCTTTACATAGGCCTTATGGCAGTTCTTGCAGTTTCTATGGTAGGCATTATTAAGCTTCATCACCTTGCCTTTTTTCTCCTTGGGATCGTGACATGCAATGCATTTCTTTACCGGGGCACCCTCTTTCCACATATTTTCCCCTTTATCATTGTAGTCATGGTGGCATTCGGTGCAAACGGCCTTGTAATCTTCAACATGTTTCTTATGGGTTAACTTAACGGGGCCCTTTATGTCTTTGGCGTAGCCCTGGTTTTCAATCATTACCTCATCCGGCACATCAGCGGCGGTCAGGAGACCGACTGTGAGAAACATCCCACCGAAAAGAACGGCCACGACAAGGGGTAAAGGTCTTTTCTTCATTTCTTTTTTATCCTCCTTTCTTTAAAAAAACCAACCATTTCTTATAAAGTCACAGACTCACACGGCCCATCTTAATTGCATAAAACACATTCGTACATGTAGGCAAAATTGATGTCAAGAAAATTCATGACTCTATCTTTCTCTAACCTTTTGTATTCATTGATCCATCAATCCTGCAAGAACCGCGTGCTCATTTTGATGGTTTTCAGGCAATGCAAGCTCCGAGCAAAGTGGATCAGTACTCAGGGGGCATCTGTTTAAGTTGCGCCAGGGAGAAGACGGGGCCGTCCTTGCAGACATATTGATCCCCGATGTTGCAGCGGCCGCAGATGCCGATGCCGCACTTCATGCGCATTTCCAAGGAGAGGATGATTTTTTCAGGAGGAAAGCCCAGCTTCTCCAACACCGGCTGGGTGAACCGGATCATGATGGGGGGGCCGCACACCAGGGCGATGGCATCCTCGGCGCTGGTAATCTTTTGCTCGGTGATGGCGGGAACGAACCCGACGTTATATTTCCAGTCCGGATCATCGGTGCCGTCCACGGTAATGTGCATGTGAATATCATCCCGTTTTTCCCAGGCGGCAAGCTCTTCCTTGTAAAGTAGCATGCCCGGAGTTCTGGCGCCATAGACCACGGTAATGTCTTTAAACTTGCTCCTGTTTTCCGGATGGAG
>JAWOGN010000018.1:0-2537 GCA_046496815.1 Desulfatiglandaceae bacterium | reverse complement strand
GCCTTTTCAGCCATATAACGGTAGGTGGTCAGCTTTCCGCCCGTAATGGTTGCAAAGTTTTCAAGCCCGTCACACAGGTGATCCAAAAGGGCAAAGCCTCTGCTCACAGAACGATCGTCTCCGGCCGACTGCATGCCGAGAAGGGGTCTCACACCGCTGTAGGCGCGAATATAACGGGTCGTCTCCAAAACAGGGAGAACTGCCGCACCCTGGTCAATAATTCGGTCCATCTCCAGGATGGTGGGGCGGACATCATCCAGGGTGTCCACTCGGATGGAGGTTGTCCCCAGAAGTGAAACCGTCCCGCCGGGTGCGAGGATGTCACCGTCGGATGAGGGTCGCAGGCGATTCACGACCCGCTTTGTAATTCGGTTGTCCGTAATCAGGAGGCTTCCTTTGGAGTAGAGCAAGTCGATGGCTACGCCGGCAAGCGCGGCGATTTCACTGGCCCACGCGCCGGCCGCATTGACCACCTGCTCCGCTTCAACCACAATATCATCGCCGGTTTTCAAGTTCTTGAGCTTTACCCTACGGATCCTTTTGTTGCTTATATCGAAACCAACAACTTGTGTATGGCAGAGTAAACTGCTTCCCAAAGAAATCGCCTGATCCGTATTTTCCAGGGAAAGCTTGAAGGGGTCGATGGTGGCATCCTCCACCGCATAAGCGGCAATAACTTTCGGGCTGAGGGCGGGCTCCATTTCGAGGGCTTCTTTGGGTTCCACTTCCCGGACCGGTATGCCGCATTTGGAACAAAACCCGGGGAAATCCGCTGCATATTTCTCATCATCTCCTTCCACCGCCACAAACAAACCACCGGTGTTCTCGATGCAGTTTGAGGCCACTCGCTTCAGAGTTTCAGCCTCTTCCCGGCATTCTGCCGCAGTCTCCGGGTCGCTCGCCACATAGCGACCCCCGCTGTGAAGGAGTCCGTGGTTGGCGCCCGACGCCCCCGCGTTTAAGTCTCTTTTCTCTGCGAGTATGGACCCGACCCCACGAAGCGCCAAATCCCGCGCAAGGCCCGTGCCCGTTGCGCCGCCCCCAATAATGAGTACTTGAGTTTCCATTCGGTCTCTTCCCCTATGTAATCGTTGCTCGAATGACCGCATACCCCTGTTTTTCGATTGCGGACGCCACGACCTCCTGCGTATCTTTCTCCGGCGTCACTGCGATCATGTAGCCGCCCATGCCACCCCCTGTCAGCTTCGCTCCCAAGGCCCCTTTTTCGAGCGCCAGATTGCAAAGAAAAACCAATTTCTCGTGGGAAAGCCCCATGTCAATGAGAGTCGTATGATTCTCTGTAATGATTTTCCCCACTTTTTCCAAATCTCCTGCCTCGAGACTTTCTTTTACCGCATAAACTTGCGCTTTAATCCTTTTGAGGCGTTCAAAAAACAACGCGGGATCAGTTTCCTTCATTTTTTCGGTAATTCCTCTCAACGCAGAGGTATCCGCAGTAATGCCGCTGTTGGCGAGCACCACGTCGACCGGTTTCTTTAGGTGTATCCTCTCAAAACGTTTTTCATCATCCTTGACCTGGTACAGCATGATCCCGCCGTGGGTTGAAGCCGTATTGTCGACCCCGCTGGGAAGACCATGATAGGCAAATTCTCCCTCCCATCCCACATGATTGATCTCATCAATGGAAAGGCCCAGATTGAAAGTTTCATTCAGTGCCCTCGCCAGTGACACACAACTGGCTGCACTCGCACCCACACCACTTCCTGCCAACAAGTTTCCCCCATAGGTAATTTTGATGGGATTTCTTTTTACGTCGATCTTCATCACGTCGAGAATTTTGTTGATGGATTCCACCTGCTGTTTTCGCTTCTTTTCTTTATACCCGGGAACCTCGCGACGGTTGTCTTCCAGGATCCACCCCGCTCCTTCGATCCGTTCCACCTCCGCCACGGTTTCGTAAGGAAGTGCGGAAACAATCGCCGGAACGTCATATAGGACGAATTGATCGCCGATCAAGATGGTTTTTCCAAAGCCGCTGCCTTTACCCATTGTACGCTCCTCTATTACGCCGATTTCTCTTTTGCTTTATTTGACGGTGTGTGCTAGGCGCTGAGATACCGCTCCATTTCCCGGATCAGCGCTGCTTCCTTTCCTGCGGCCACAGTGGTCGCGGCGGTGAGACTGTGGCATGCGTCCGAGAATCCGCCCAGCCGATTCGTCGCCTCAGGGAGAAAGACATTCAGTCCCTTTGCTTTTCCTTCCCTGATTTGCTTTTCCATCTGGTGCGTCACTCGCATGGAAATCTTTACCTGATTGAACTCGATGATTCCAAATCCGGGAACTTCATTGGGAACAGTCTGGAACCCTGCGATATACCGCTGAGGATCGATAAAATCCATGTTTTTCAAGGTTTCACAAAAAAGCCCAATCATCTTAACCCCCATTGGGACAAACCGACCTCTTACGTGAAACCACTGGATATGAGAGGATTTTTCCAAGCCGGCTTCCTGAAGTCTTTTGATTTCAGCATCGAAGGCCTGAGTCTGTATTTTTCGCAGCACTTCCACCATGAGGTC
>JAWOGN010000390.1:0-21376 GCA_046496815.1 Desulfatiglandaceae bacterium | reverse complement strand
ATGCTTTGGAGTCCCATCCGTTTTTCATCCAATGCCCTTTCCGAACGCCTCTGCACATCGAAACCTTTGCCATTGTCTTCGATGCGAAGGATGATATGCGGATGGGCTGCCACCAGTCTGACGATCACCTGACCGGCATCCGCATGCTTCCTGACGTTGGTAAGCGCCTCCTGAATGAGCCGGTAAAGGTTTATTTCCGTGTCAAAATCAAGGCGTAAGTTGTCCATACCAGCGGATTGAAAATCGACCCGGGTTCCGTACTCTTCGGAAAAATTCTCACAGTAAAGAAACACCGCCTGAATGAGACCCAGTTGATCCAAACTCGGGGGCCGTTGATCATACGCCAAATCGCGCACGGCCGAGATGGCCGCCTGGAGTATCTGGGCTAGTTCTGCGGCCTTCTGCCTTAATGAGGGCAGTGATGCGTGCGGGTCATCAAAAATGGTTTCCAGGCCGATTTTGAGGCTGGAAAGGTTCTGGGCCACATCATCATGCAGATAGAGTGAAATCCGCTGTCGCTCATTTTCCTGAGCCTTCATCAGTTGGTGTGTTAATGCATGAATGCGTTCTTCCGCCCGTTTTCGGTCCGTGATATCCATGGCCGCCACGATATGCCCCCTTCCGCGATCCTTGGGATCGAGCGGGCTTGCCTGAAGATAACAATCGATTACATCCCCTCCTTTCGTAACCCAACGGGTTTCAGTTTGTCCGATGCTCCCTTCATCCACCCGGATAAAAAGTTCGTGACCCACACGGTTCCACTCTTTATCGTCAAGATAGAGCATCTTACCGTCTTCCCCCAAAAAGGAACCTGCTTGGTAGCCCAAAATACGATACATGGCGGTGTTCGCCCAATCCAGGCTCCGATTGCGCACCAAACCAATTCCCATTGGGGACGCGGCAAGAATTGCTTTCAAGGTCCCTTCGCTCTCACGCAGGGCATCCATGGCTTGCGTCTGCGCGGTGATATTTCTGGCGACTTGAACAAAGCTTTCCGTCTCACCCATTTCATTTTTGAGCGGTACGCAGTAGGTATCCCAAGAGCTTTCCCCCGCCACCCCTTCCACCTTGCGTTGATGCATCACAGCCCGTTCGATTTGACCGGTTCTCTGCGCCCTCTCAGCCGGGCACCCCTCACAGGGTGCATGCCGACCGACGAAAATTTCATAGCAAGCCCGGCCTACCAGCGCTTCGGCGGGGATACCAAGCCCTTCGGCTGTCGCTTTGTTGGCCCAGATGATTCTCATGTCTCGGTCGATATAACGAATTCTGTCCAAGGAAGCGTCAAGTATTGCTCGTTTTTGTGCTTCACTTTCCCTCAGTGTCTTCTCCGCCTGTTTCCACTTCCTTTCATTAGAATCGGCATCTCCAACCTCTCCAGAGGGCAAGTCATATGCCTCGATTTTCAAAAACTTCCGGTACTTCGCCAGATCCGCTTGCATCGCTTTTTCCCGGTTTCGGGCGTCCGCGAGCTTTTTTTCCAAGTCTCTAACGCTGTTCTCCAACTTTTGATAGCGTTGAAATTCCTTCATGATGGATTCGCCGTCCGTTTTTCTCAGTCGGTTTTGGGTATCTGAACCTTCACACTCACGCCACACAATGCTTGAATAAATTGCCTGTCGGCTACGAACTCTCGGCCACGTGATCAATCCCGAGCTCCTCCAGCTTCTCAGTCATTGGGATCCCGTTTTCGTTCCACCCCATCAGATGGTAGTAATACCGCTTTGCTTTCTCCATCTCTTCAAAATCAAGATGCTTGTCGGCCAAAGCGCCCCCTCTTGTCGGCTCGAAAAAACGCCCAGGCAACGTGTCGTCAGCAGATGTAAATCCTTCGCGGACATTGAACACGCGGCACATGGTGAGGATGCGTTCGGCAACCCTGAACTGTTCCATGACGCTGGTATCCCATCCCGTGACGGTTGCCGTCAGCTCCGCCATTTGGGCGTAGGAATAGGGAAGAAAATGGCAAAAAACCAGGGAATCGGCAATAATGCGTTTCGACTGAAATGCCTTGAAAAGCGCCACTTTTCGCGGATCGATTGCCCCCGTTGGCGCAGGCTCGAATCCCAATGGGATCGCATCGGGGATCATCACATGGGGGAGGTCATTAAACGCACTGAAAAACATGTCAATCATGCTGTCCATGTGGTCCGCGCCATGGGGGTTCACCATATACCCCAACCCCAGCGCTTTGCTGAGTCTCGGTTCGTGCATGGGAATTTCCAATTTTTTTACCTGCATGGCAAAGGCCTCGGCTCCTTTGCCGATTTTTTCTCCTGCCCTGGCCGAGCCTTCTGCGAGCAGATTTCCGATGCCCTCACGACGGGCCACGCGTTCGATCATTTGAAGCATGGCATCGGCGTTCCCGAATCTCAATTCAATCCCTTGCGTGTCCTCCGGAGTCAAAAGCCCGTTTTCGAAACATTCCATCCCAAATGCAATGCTCATACCCGTAGAAATGGTATCCAGTGAATAGGCGTTGCACATTTCACTGCCCTTCGCGATGGCCTTTAGGTCGTCAATACCACATGCCGAACCAAACGCCCCCAGGGTCTCATATTCCGGACCTCCGTAGGTGCGCTCAACAGGATAGGGATCTTTGAATTCCACCACTTTTTTGCACCGCACCGGACAGGCAAAGCACCCGTCCATACCCACGCCAATGGTTTTTTTCAGGGTTTCGGCGCTGATCTTATTCACACCTGGAAATCCGCCATCACGAAAATTTCTTACGGGGAGGTTGCCCAGTTGTTCGAAACGGGGCATTGGAAGGCCCGTACCAAAATCTGAAAACGCCTTTACCAAATCCATGTTTTCCTTGAGCCAGCCCACCATTTCTTTTACGCCGGCCGGATTGTTTATCGGCGGCATTCGGTCGCCCCTCACGGCCACGGCCTTGAGATTCTTGGCGCCCATGACCGCTCCCATGCCACCCCGGCCGGCTGCATCATAAAGCCCGTGCATGATGCAGGCGTATTTCACCTGGTTTTCCCCTCCCGGACCGATCATGGCCATCCTGATTTTTGGATCACCCAGATCGGACCGGATGGTCGCCTGTGTGTCTTTGGTGGTTTTTCCCCATAGATGGCCGGCCCCTTTGATCTCAACTTCACCGTTATGAATCCATAGATAAACGGGTTTTCTTGCTTTTCCTTCAACAATGAGCGCATCAAAACCGGCTCGCTTGAACTGGGCTCCCCAATACTCTCCGACCTCGGATTTGGCGATCCCGCCGGTAAGCGGTGATTTTGCTCCCACCGTATGGCGCGCGCACCCCCCGAGGGTCAGACCCGTCAACGGGCCCACCGCAAAAACGAGATTGTTATCCGGACCGAGTGGATCGATTCCCGGCTTGACGTCATGCAACAGGTAATAGGCAATAAAGCCGGCCCCTCCCAGGTATCTTCTACAAAACGCATCATCAATTTGTTCAGTCGTTATCGTTTCGCTTCTTAAATTGACACGAACAATTTTTCCGTTATATCCACCCGTCACCTTTTCCTTCATTTGATATTCCCTTTCTTATTTTGGTTGCTTTATCACTCTATACCATATCAATTTAGATTTTTGGTATCCATTTAGCGCTTTGAAAACCCCCGGCGGCAGAGAAATGGGGGGCTTCTACATAAAAATTTAGTTGATTTTCCGGGTTCTATGGTCGGGAAAGTAGAGGGTGAAGCATTGTTTAAACTTCTTGCCCCTTTGCGAGACTGTCAATGGGGCGAACGGTTCTTAAATCAATCTGTGAAGTTATTTTTGCACAAATTCTTACCTCATGTTCGAATTATTTTCCCGAACCCTGATCATGAGGGTCTCCGAGAAGCGGAACTTTTCAGCAAGCCTTACGGCCCGGCTTCGGGCGTTTATGAATATTTTGGCGATTTGCATTCGCCCTCCCGCTCCATTAGAGCATGTCTCAAAATGAACGTTGGAGCCACAGATTGGAATGGCTATATCTCCCACCAGCAGCTACACCATCTGTTAACCCTCAGCCAGTTCTCTCTTCGTTCATCGGTTGATCTTCGTTCTTCCCAGCTTCTCCTCTCGATCCCTTCCTTGGAGAAGTAACGAAAATTGTCTTCCCTGCTGTACAGCTCTTTCCGTCTATCTTCACCAGAGCGCCGATCAATGTCAGAGCGGTTGTGGTCTATCATATACCGACCTCCTTTTCTGAGTTTAGGAGACCCGGAGGATCCGTGATTATCTCAAAATGAAACCGAACCGTTTATGGATTGGATGCGAGCCCCGACAGAACAAACACGTCCTGCCGGGTGCGGGGCATGCACAATTTGAGAAGTGACCTCATGTGGGAACCCCCAACCTGGAAATGTCTAAAAATAATATACTTAAGTTCTTCAGGAGGTTAAGGGCAAGATAAAACAATGCTTGATTCAATGTCAAGACAAATCAGGTTTGACTTGACATCATGGGCCGTCTGATTTGATAGTGGAATCAAACGTCAAACACCGCGCAGGCGGTGGAAAGGGTCAGAGATGGACAGACGCTTCGATATCGAGGAAAAAGTTAATGATTTTCTTGAGTTGCACAAAGAAAAAGTGGAACTGGAAGCACGCATACATGAAATTGATTCAGAGCTTTCAAATAGCCTTGGCAGGCTGGTAGAGAATCAGCCCCACGATTTTGTTGCGGAACTCTCCAGTTACCTCAAGAACAAACGGCATGTCCTTGGCGGATGCAGAGGTTACAGCGAGTTACTGCTTTTGGCGGAGAAAAAGACCTCCTAATTCATCCGGGACCTTTGATGTTATGCTGTTTCCCTTCAATCCGGTGTAGATCCCGATGAATACGGGATCTTCGACCGTAATCCAGTCTGTTCAGTCACTGAAGGAGGGGCCTGGACCTCCGTTCGAAGATCCCGCATTCATCGGGATTTTTAACGGGGTGACGACGGCTTATGATTTCATCGAAACCTTCCGCAACTATGAATCCGTCTTTAAACCGGGTGATGAGGTCTCCACCAGGGCCTTCAACTCTTCGCCTTCGATCTTTTCTTTTTCCAGCAGCAAATCCGCCCCTTTTTTCAAGATATCCTTCTGGCCGGTAAGTATCTCCAGGGCTCTTGCGTACTGCTCACGGATGATTTCTCTGACTTCATTATCAATGAGTTCGGCCGTTGAATCACTGTATTCCTTGACCCCTTCCATTCCGAAATCCATGAACGGCGCCCTTTTATTCCGTGCAAAATAGACCTGACCGACCTTGCTGCTCATCCCGTATTCCTTGACCATACTCCTGGCGATGTCGGTGGCCTTGGCCAAATCATTATGGGCACCCGTGGAAACATCTCCGAAGGTGAGTTCTTCCGACGCCCGTCCGCCCAAGAGACTGGCGATTTTGTTGAGCAACTCCGTCTTTTTCATGAGAAAGCGGTCTTCAGTGGGCACCTGCATGGTGTAGCCCAGGGCCGCAATGCCCCGAGGAATAATGGAAATTTTTTGAACCGGATCCGTCCCCGGCAGAGAGAGCGCCACAAGGGCATGACCCATTTCATGGTAGGCAACGATTTCCCGTTCTTTTGGATTGATGAGACGATTCTTTTTTTCCAAACCCGCCATGACCCGTTCTACCGCTTCCTCGAACTCCTCCATCCCGACTTTTTTCTTTTTCCTTCGGACGGCCAGCAGCGCAGCCTCATTGACCAAGTTGGCCAGATCGGCTCCCACCATGCCGGGCGTCATGGCGGAAAGCCTTTCCACATCCAAATTTTTGACAGCCTTGATGCCTTTCAGGTGCACCTTCAAAATTTCTTCTCGACCTTTCTTGTCCGGCCGGTCCACGAGGATCGTCCGATCGAACCGCCCCGGCCTTAACAGGGCGGGATCCAGTATTTCCGGCCTGTTGGTGGCTGCCATCAATATCACGCCGATCTGCGGATCAAATCCGTCCATTTCCACCAACAGCTGATTCAAGGTCTGTTCCCGCTCATCATGACCTCCGGTCATGCCCAACCCGCGGGCTTTCCCCAAGGCATCCAATTCATCGATGAAAATGATACAGGGGGCTTTTTGTTTGGCCTGGTCAAACAGATCCCTGACCCGGGCGGCGCCCAACCCCACAAACATCTCTACAAATTCCGATCCGCTCATACTGAAGAAGGGAACGTGGCTCTCACCTGCCACCGCCTTTGCCAACAGGGTCTTACCTGTCCCGGGCGGCCCGACAAGCAAAACCCCCCGGGGCATTTTGCCGCCCAATTCAGTGAATCTCGCAGGCTCTTTCAGAAACTCGATCACTTCCATCAACTCTTGTTTGGCCTCATCCACACCGGCCGCATCATCGAAGGTGACGTCCAGTTCATTCTCCACGTAAATTTTGGCCTTTTTTTTCCCCAAGGACATAAACCCCGGCTGCTGTCCCGTCATGCGTTTCATGACCAAATACCAGATGCCGATAAATAGAAATACGGGAAAGATCCATGAGAAGAGATCCCTTAAAAACGTGGATTCCACCTGGCCTTTGAATGTGACATTGTATTGTTCAAGGAGTTCTGATATCCCAGGGTCGACCCGAACGGTCTTAAAAAGCTCGCCCTCGGGAGCCCCGTCCGCTCTTAGTTTTCCTTGGATCTGATTTTCGGTGATGGCCACTTCGGTCACCCGGTTTTCTTTCACCATCTTAAGGAATTCGCTGTAGGGGATCGAGCGAACGGAGAAGGCAGCGGCCATGTAATTGTGAATAATCAGAACCACCCATACGCCGAGCAAGACGTACCATATGGAAAATTTGTGATGTTTTTCCATGTTTCCTCCTGGGACCCAATCAAAAAATAGGGTGTTATCGAACTTATAATTCGACAAGCTATATCCATCGTATCGGGATTTCAAGCTCAAACGGCAAAACAAAGCCCATTTTCGTGTTGGATCTCTTTGGCATTCAAGACATGGCTTGAAACTCCGATTGTGTTTTTTCCCTGCAAAATCGAAAAATGGACCGCGGAGGATCTCCGGGAAATAAATGCCGTTTTTATTCAAATTTTTCAAAGAGTTTTCAAAGATCTTCAAGAAATGGAGCCCGGATGTGTGAGTGTCTCCAGGCTTTAGCCGAATGCAAGGCGTGAAGCACTGTTGACATTATTTTTGGTTCCTTTTGGAGAAAAAATCAAGAACTTGAAAAATGAGGTTTTGTAGCCTATGGTGAATGGCATTTTATGATGTGCGACATAACGCATCAAACGGTGTAAGTTCAAATCGATCTTACAAAGCGAGTGCGGGCTGCTGCGGCTGGATGAGGCGCCCGGTTTTTTCCGCTCACCCGTCGGGTGAAAGGGCTTCGCTGGATTCCAAACAGAAGATCCGATTTGAGCTTAGCAAAGGAGGCAAGCATGATCAGAGTACACTGTTTGGGAGCTGCCGGGTCGGTGACGGGATCGAATTTTCTTTTGGAAAGCCCTGGCGGCAAGAAAGTCCTTGTGGACTGCGGTTTGTTCCAAGGCGGAAGACATATGGAGGCCCGCAACTGGGCAAATTGGGGCTTTGACCCAAAAGAAATCGAAACTCTTTTTCTAACCCACGCCCATATCGACCACTCCGGAAGGATTCCGAAACTGGTGAAGGACGGTTTCAGCGGTCGGGTCATCACATCTCCGCCCACGGCGGAACTTTGTGGCATCATGCTCTTGGATTCCGCACATGTGCAGGAAATGGATGCGGAATGGCAGAGCCGAAAGAACAAGCGACAGGCCAAAAATCAAATACGCCCACTCTATACGACAGAAGATGCCAAGGCGAGCCTGAAGCGTTTGTTCCCGGTGGAACGGGATCAGGTCATTACGATCGAACCGGGCATTAAAGCACGGCTCAGAAATGCCGGCCATATTCTGGGGTCTTCCATTTTGGAGTTGTGGATCGAGGAGAATGAAGAGTCCCTCAAGATCGTCTTTTCAGGCGACCTGGGGAAGAAGGATCAATTAATCGTGAGAGACCCGCACGAGGTGTTTGATGCGGATTATCTTTTTATTGAATCTACTTACGGGAACCGCATGCACCGTTCCTTTGAAGACAGCAAAATCGAATTGCTCGAGGCGATTCGCTACAGTGTGTCTCAAAATGAGAAGATTCTCATCCCGGCCTTTGCCGTGGAAAGGACTCAGGAAATCATCTATATCCTGGGTGAGTTCCAGCGAAAGGGGGTCTTGCCGGACATCCCGATCTTTCTGGACAGTCCATTGGCTATTAAAGCCACAGAGATTTTTCGCAAGAACAAAAAATATTATGATGAAGAGGCCCGGGCCATTGTGGAGGACGGTCACGACCCCTTTGACATGCCGAATCTTCAATTCACCGAGAGCACCAGGGAATCCATCCGTATCAACGAAAAAGCCGGTTCAGCCATCGTTATTGCCGGCAGTGGCATGTGTACCGCCGGACGAATCAAACACCACCTGAAGCATAACCTGTGGAGAGACGGTGCAAGCGTCGTCATGGTCGGATTTCAAGCAAAAGGAACCACGGGCCGCATGATCGTAGACGGTGCGAAGCGGGTAAAAATATTCCGAGAGAACGTTGCCGTAAAGGCAAAAGTCTTCACCATCGGCGGCTTTTCGGCGCATGCCGATCAGCATGATCTCCTGGAATGGATCGGGCATTTCGAAAGCAAGCCCCGGGTCTTCCTGGTTCATGGTGAGGCTGAGGGCAGCAGAGCGCTGGCCGAGAAGATTCAGGAGCGGTTCGGTCTGGAAACCCATGTGCCCCGGTGGAGAGAACGACTTGTCCTGAAACCCAGGGAAGCGGCGTATGAGGAGCCGCCGGCAGCAGAGGTCGGGCCGGATTTACAAACAATGATGCTGAACAAGATTATCGACTTGGAGAACGAACTCAAAGCGCTCAAGAAACGGGCGAAAGCAACGTCCATGCCTGAGAAAATCACCGAGGACGAGGTGGATCGTCTCAAATATGTAGAGGAAGAGTTTCAAGCGATTCTTCCCGAATAACGCGTGAGTGAACAAAAACCGTGATATAAGTTGCCTTAGAAAGGCTTTAAGTTTCACATCTTTCGGTGTTGGCAGATGAATGAAGCCTGTGTAGGTTTTGAACGGATTCCAAATAATCAGGAGGAAAGACAATGCGACCAGAAAACTTGAAGACCAAAATATTCCTGGACGGTGGAGACCCGCAAGAAGCTGAAGAAATTATTCAGGTGCTGGGTTTTCTTGATGGGCAGACCACAAACCCGACGTTGATTTCAAGGAACCCCGCAGTCACAGGGAGGCTTGAGCGCGGCGACTATTTCAGTGAGGATGAAATTCTTGAAAACTACCGGTCCATCGTCAATCAATTTGCTTCGCTCATACCGGATGGGTCCATATCGATCGAGGTCAATGCCGATAACGACACCACCGCAGAGGAAATGCTGGCGCAGGCAAGACAGATGTTTTCCTGGATTCCGAATGCGCATATCAAGCTGCCTACGATCCGCGAAGGCTTGCGTGCCGCCGAACAGGCTGTCAAAGAGAATATCCGGGTGAATATGACATTGACATTCACGCAGGAGCAAGCCGCAGCCGTACATTCGGCTACCCATGGGGCATTGAAGGGCAGTGTGTTTGTGTCACCCTTCATCGGGCGATTGGATGATATGGGGTACAATGGAATGGAGCTTATCGACAATATCATGAAAATGTACCGCCAAGAAAACAGCCATGTGGAGTTACTGGTTGCAAGCGTGCGCACCATGGGGCATTTTTTGATGTCTTTGCATCTGCAAGCCGACATCGTCACATGCCCTTACAAGATCCTCAAGCAGTGGGCCGATGATGGCGCCCGTATGCCGGACGGTCATTTCCAATACGATGCCGGCAAGTTCAAATCCATTCCATACAAAGAAATCGACCTTAAGAAGCCCTGGCATGAAATCGGTTTTACGCATGAACTCATTGATAAGGGTGTCGCGGCATTTGCAAAGGACTGGGCAAAACTGACCGGCAGGAAGTAAACCAACGCAGGGGACGAATGCATTGGGCGACGACATGCAGAGGGGTGGCCCAAAAAGAGAACGATATGGGTATGTGATTTGCCTCGTTATTTTTCTCGGCTATGTTCTGGTTTTTTTTCACCGGCTATGTCCGGCCGTCATTGCCTTGGACATGCAAGAGGCATTTGGGGCCAGCGGCACGCTGCTGGGGCTCCTGGGCTCGGCCTATTTTTACCCCTATGCCATCATGCAGTTGCCTACCGGTGTTCTGGCGGATTCCTGGGGGCCGCGTAAAACCGTTTCCGCCTTCTTTCTCCTGGCCGCGCTGGGCTCCGTCCTCATGGGGCTCGCACCCACCTTGGGTGTGGCGATTGTCGGGCGGATTTTGGTGGGTGTCGGGGTCTCAACCTTGTTCGTTTGCAATTTTAAGCTTCTCGCGGAATGGTTCAGTCCCCGGAAGTTTGTGATCATGGGCGGCATTTTCATGACAATGGGGGGCGTAGGGGCATTGTCCGCCAGCGCACCTTTGGCATGGGTGAGCAATGTCATCGGGTGGCGCATGACCCTTGTGGCGGTTGGGCTCGTGACATGGATCATGGCATTTTTTATCTACGTCGTCGTTCGGAACCGTCCTGCCGACATGGCTCTCGTCTCCGACGGAATCGGCAAGCCGAAAAACCCTGGCCGAAAAACCAGCCTCTCCAGTGGGATAAAGCTCGTTATCCGTTCGGGACGGTTCTGGCCCATATCCATTTGGGTCTTTTTCGGCACCGGTATCGCATTCGCACACGGCGGCTTATGGGGCGGCCCTTACTTGATGCATGTCTACGGCTTGGGTAAGTCGGCCGCCGGCCGAGTATTGTCAATGTTTGCAGTCGCGTTGATGGTCGGCAGCCCGTTTCTGAGTTGGATCGCAAACCGATTCGGCAGAAAGCCTGTTTTCGTGAGCTGCAGCTTGGTCCTGATCGCTGTCTGCGCTACCTTCTATCTGTTCACCGATCGACTGCCCCTTCCCCTGTTGTATGGCCTGTTTTTCTGCCTGTCTTTCGCCGGCGCAGCCGTAGGTCCCGTGACCGCAGCGGTTGCCAAGGAACTCTTCCCTCTCTCCATTGCCGGGACTTCCGTGGGAATCGTGAATCTGTTTCCTTTTTTCGGGGCAGCGCTTTTCCAGCTCTTCATCGGCATCATTTTGTCCCGCGGGGGTCCGGCGGAAAGCGGTTACTCTCCGGCGGCTTATCAGAATATGTTTCTGGTCTACCTGATTGGTGCCGTCATCACGTTGTCGGCTGCCTTGCTTTTGACGGAGACACTTTCAAAAACGGAACGCGGCCCGAAGCGCTGAATTGAAATCCTGTCTTCCCAAAACATGGTATTTTCCTGCTTCTTTGATCTGAGAAATCGGATCTTGAACGGAACGTCCGCTTCAGACGAAAAAGCTTGAAACGCAGGAAACCTCGAGATGAAATGATCCTGGTGAATCAATGATAGCCCGATTAAAGACACCGGTAGGGGAGAGCGTCATACCGCCGTAAGGGATCTTTACGTTAAGGCAACAGCCATCTTACGCAGGAAATTGAGAATGAGCCATACTGTATCCAAACGCTCTACACTCATTGTTGCGGCATTAAGCTCTTTCATGACACCCTTTATGGGGTCGTCTATCAACATTGCACTGCCGTCCATTGAGAAAGAATTTGAGATTGATGCCGTTTTGTTAAGCTGGGTCGCGACGTCTTACCTCTTGGCGGCCGCCATATCTCTTGTTCCATTTGGCAGGCTCGCAGATATATATGGAAGAAAAAAGACCTTTGCTTACGGCATCGTTGCCTTCACAGTGACCTCCTTTCTTTCCGCGGTTTCACCGTCCGCGCCCATGCTCATTTTCTTCAGGGTTTTCCAGGGAATCGGCAGCGCAATGATTTTCGCCACGGGCATCGCCATTCTAACCTCCGTATTTCCCCTCAGCGAGCGGGGAAAGGCCTTGGGGATCAATGTGGCTGCCGTCTATCTGGGTCTTTCTTTCGGGCCGTTTCTGGGGGGGGTCCTGACGCAGCACTTTACCTGGCGAAGCGTTTTTCTCGTAAATATACCTTTCGGAATCGTAATCATTACGCTCGTATGGTGGAAACTAAAGGGAGAGTGGGCTGAAGCAAGGGGAGAAAAGTTCGACGTGCCCGGCGCTTTAATCTACAGCCTGGCAATTATCGGAATCATGTACGGGGTTTCCTTGCTGCCCGCGTTGAAGGGGATCCTATTCATTCTCAGCGGTCTTGTGGGTGTGCTGGCATTTGTCAAATGGGAGTTGCGGGTAGAATATCCGGTCTTCCACATGGCTCTTTTCAAGGCAAACAGGGCTTTTGCGTTTTCCAACCTTGCAGCGCTCATCAATTACAGCGCGACGTTTGCCGTAACCTTTCTCTTAAGCCTCTATTTGCAGCGTATCAAAGGGCTAAGTCCCCAGTTTGCAGGGATGATTTTAGTCGCACAACCGATCGTGATGGCTGTGTTCTCACCCCTCGCGGGAAGACTCTCGGACAAAATTGAACCGAGAATTGTTGCGTCTTTGGGAATGGCATTGACGGTCGCCGGACTTTTACCTTTCAGTTTCTTAAGAGAGGAATCGAGCCTGGCGTTCATCGTGACCAGTCTGACTGTTCTCGGCTTTGGCTTTGCCCTCTTTTCGTCTCCGAATACCAATGCCATCATGAGCTCGGTTGACCGGCGGTTTTACGGTCTGGCGTCGGGTTCGGTCGGGACCATGCGGTTGATGGGGATGATGATCAGCATGGGGATTGCGACCCTCGTGTTTGCCCTGTATATTGGAAGGGTTCAGATTGCCCCGGCCCACTATTCGGCTTTCATGAAGAGTGTGCGCGTGGCATTTACGATTTTTTCGATTTTTTGCATTGGGGGTGTTTTTGCATCACTGGCAAGGGGCAACATTCGATTGAATGCGCCGGGAGCGCCGACAAAGGATGGCAGTCACTCGTAAAAAAATGGTCTCCATGTGTTTTGGCCATAAGGTTTTTTTTGAATGTTTCCAGAGGATTTAATTTGGCCTGGAGGGCATTCGTGGTATACAAGAACAAAGCTGAAATTGGGGGCAGCGTGCTTTTCGGCGAGGAATGAAAGGTGAAAAAGAGTATTCTTATTTTGTTTGTCTTCATAGTGGGTATCCTTCTCGGTTGGCAGATCTATCAAAGGCTTCACACCGGGGGGATGGGAAACGCCCGCGACCGAAAGGCCGTCGCCGTGCCGGTTGAAATGGCGGCGGTCAAAAAGACAACGATTCGAAATGTGGGTTCCTTTACCGGGTCCTTGTTCCCCCGCTCACAGTTTATCGTGGCACCCAAGATTGCCGGTCAGCTGGAGAAACTGCATGTGAATATCGGGGAAGTCGTTAGAGATAACCAACTGATCGCTGTTCTGGATGACGATGAATACGTTCAGCAGGTGGATCAGGCTCGAGCGGAGTTGGAGGTGGCAAAGGCGGTCATTGAAGAGAGCCGGAGTGCGCTGAACACGGCAAAGCGTGAGTTGGATCGCGTGAAGGCGCTTCGACAGAAGAAAATCGCCTCGGAATCCGATCTGGATTCAGCGGAGGCACAATTCAGTGCGCAAAGTGCCAAGCACAAGGTTGCCCTGGCCCAGGTCGCACAGAGAGAGGCGGCCCTCAGGGCGGCGCAGGTTCGGCTGTCTTATACCAAAATCGCCGTAACCTTTAACGGCACTGACGGACAGTGGGTCGTGGGGGAGAAATTCGTAGACGAGGGGGCGATGCTGTCGGCCCATGCTTCTATCGTTTCCGTGATTGACATCGGGAGTCTCGTCGGGGTGGTTTTTGTTGTTGAGCGGGACTATTCCAAGGTTCACGTGGGTCAGGAGGCGGTGGTGGCCACGGATGCGTTTCCCGAGAAGCGTTTTTACGGAAAAATCGTCCGGGTTGCTCCTTTGTTGAAGGAAACCTCTCGGCAGGCGAGGATTGAGATCGATGTCCCCAATCCGGAAGGATTATTGAAGCCCGGCATGTTTGTGCGCGTTGAGCTTGAATTTGGAAGGAATGACACCGCGACGGTGATCCCGCAAGGCTCCCTGGTCAAACGGGATAGCCGGCAGGGTGTTTTTCTCATCGATACGCAGGAAATGAAAGTTCGTTTCGTTCCGGTGACCTTGGGGATCGTGAATGCAGAGGTGGCAGAGGTCGTCAACCCTTCGCTTTCGGGATGGGTCGTAACCCTGGGGAACCACTTGCTTGAGGACGGCTCGGCGGTTATTTTGCCGTCCTCAAAATGATAAACTGATATGAACCCACTATCCGCCCGCAGCGAAGCAAACAAGCGGGGGGTGAATCCTTAAAAGGATATCCATGAAGTTCTCCCGGTTCACAGTCCATCGCCCCATATTCACCATTATGGCGACGCTGATCGTCATCATCATCGGCGGCGTGTCTCTGACCCGTCTTCCCATCGATCTGATGCCGGATATTACCTATCCAACCCTGAGCATTTACGCCGACTATGAAAATGCGAGTCCTGAGGAAATCGAGGAACTGATCACGCGTCCCATTGAAGAGGCCATGAGTGCCGTGCCCGGCGTGGAAGAACTCTCTTCAACCTCCGCGGAGGGCGTGAGCCAAGTGCGGGTTACCTTTACCTGGGGCACTGATCTGGATGCGGCGGCCAATGATATTCGTGACCGTCTGGATCGGGTTATCTCCCGCCTCCCGGATGATGTGGAAAGACCACGGTTACGGAAGTTCGATCTGGCGAGTTTCCCGATCCTGATTCTTGGGGCTTCCAGCAACCTGGATCCCATTCAAATGCGACGAATTATTGATGACCAGATCAAGTACCGGATCGAACGGGTGCCCGGTGTGGCCGCACTGGATGTTCACGGCGGGCTTGACCGCGAAATCCATGTGAATCTGCAGGCGGGAAAGATCAAAGCGTTGGGGTTAAGCCTCGATCAAATCCTCGGCAAGATTCGAGCGGAGAATGTGAACATTCCGGCGGGAACCCTGGAGCGAGGGCACCTGGATGTAATGGTTCGAACCCCCGGGGAGTACACCAGCCTGGAGGAGCTTCGAAATACCGTGATTTCCATTCGCGACGGTGCGCCCATTTTTCTCAGGGAGATTGCGAGCGTGAAGGATTCCTGGCAGAAGGTTACCCGGATTGTTCGGGTGAACGGCCGTCCAGGGGTTCGGTTGGCGGTCAACAAACAGTCGGGAATGAATACGGTCGAGGTGGCGAGGGGCGTCCTGAAGCAGATCGAACTGATCAACCGGGATATCCCTCAAATCCAGGTAACACCGATTATTGATACTTCCGACTATATCGAAAAATCGATTACCAATGTCGGATATGCCATGCTTTATGGGGGGGCTTTGGCGGTATTGGTTTTGCTCGTTTTTCTGCGCAACATCCGTAGCACCGCCATCATTGCCACCGCCATTCCCATTTCCATCATCGCAACGTTTTCGCTGATGTATTTCGGTGGTCTGACATTGAATCTCATGAGCCTTGGGGGCTTGGCATTGGGTATCGGGATGTTGGTGGACAACGCCATTGTCGTTTTGGAGAACATTTATCGCCTTCGAGAAAGCAAAAACGCGGAAACGGCGGCATTGGAAGGCAGTGAAGAAGTTACAGCGGCCATTGTTGCAAGTACCCTCACCACTTTGGCGGTTTTTCTGCCGCTGATCTTCATGCGGGGGATGTCCGGTGTCATGTTCAGGCAACTTTCTTATGTGGTAAGTTTTTCTCTTGCCTGCTCGTTGGCGGTGGCGTTAACGCTGATTCCGATGCTGTCCGCAAAAATACTTCGTCCGCCCGGGCGCCATTCCGGCATTGAAAAAAACTGGTCCGATAAGATCGCCGGACGTAGCGGCCGATTTCTTGTAACGCTGGAGGAAGACTACCGGCGTTTTCTTCATTTCGTATTGAATCATCGCGTGCTCGTTGTGATGTTCGCGCTTTTTTTATTATTGGGGAGCTTGGCCTTCATTCCCCTCGTGGGGAATGAGTTCATGCCCAATACGGATGAGGGGGAAGTGAGGATCTATGGCGAGATGGCGGTCGGCACAAGGGTCGGTGTGATCGATGAGAAGTTTAAGGCCATTGAAGCCGTGGTAAAGAAGGAAGTCTCCGAAGTCAAGAGCACGGTCATGTATTTGGGAGGGACAGGCTGGCGCGCATCCGGTTCCCACACCGGTCAGATGAGAATTGCGCTGAAGCCCGCGGCCGAAAGAACGAGGTCCAGCGAGGAAATTGCCGCGGTCCTTCGTCGCAAGCTTGCGCATATTCCCGGACTGACCATCCGTACCCGGGCCGGCCAGGGGCTGTTTTTATTGCGGATGGGACGCTCCAATACGGAGCGGGTTCAGGTGGAGGTTCGGGGTCATGATCTGGCGGTCGCAGATGCGCTGGCCCAGCGGGTGAAGCGCTTGGTGGAGGACGTGCCCGGGGTCACGGATGCCCAGTTGAGCCGTGAATCGGGAACCCCCGAAGAACTGATCCTTGTGGATCGGCAGAAAGCCGCGGACATGAAACTGACGGTCTCCCAGATTGCAAACACCCTGCAAACAGTCCTTTCAGGCACTCGGGCCGGCAACTACCGGGAGGGGGGAGATGAATACCGAATCCTGGTTAAACTCGAGGGTGCGGAACGATTAGAGCTCAAAGAGCTGTTAGACCTCACATTGACCAATGCCGACGGACAGCAGGTTGTCTTGCGAAACGTGGTGCAGGTTAAACCGCGCACCGGCCCCGTACTCATTGGAAGACAAGATCAAGAGCGCATTGTAACGGTGTCGGCCAACTTCACGGGGCGTGACATGGGTTCGGTAATCGCCGACATGCGCAAGGCGCTGAATTCCCTTCCCGTGCCTCGGGGTTTCAGTATCGGATTTGGTGGAGACTACGAGGAGCAGCAGAAGGCATTCCGGGAACTGTTGTTGAGTTTCATACTGGCCCTGGTTCTGGTCTATATGGTCATGGCATCCCTTTACGAGTCGCTGCGTGATCCTTTCGTCGTGATGTTCTCGGTACCGTTTGCCGCCATCGGCGTCATTCTCATGCTTTTCCTAACCCATACCACATTCAACGTGCAATCCTACATCGGCTGTATCATGCTGGGAGGGATCGTGGTCAACAACGCCATCCTGCTGGTAGACCACACCAACCTACTTCGTCGACGCGACGGTATGCAACTGCGGGAAGCAATTGAAGAGGCAGGGCGCCGGAGATTGAGACCCATTCTCATGACCGCTCTAACCACAATGCTGGCACTTGTGCCGCTTGCACTGGGGTTCGGCGAGGGCGGGGAAGCCCAGGCCCCCATGGCGAGGGCGGTTATCGGTGGCCTTTTGAGCTCCACACTCATAACGCTCGTGTTTGTCCCTACCGTCTATTCTCTTTTCGAGGGTGGCTCAGGAGGGAAAGAGGCCGAGGTTTGAGATCCGGAATGCTTTTCCGTTTCGAGAACTTCCCGGGCCGACTCCGGTTCAGGTGAGGAGAGAAAAAAGCAATGCGTTTGTGTTCCGCAGACCTCAATCGATGGCTGAAGAAAACCTGCGTCATGGTCGCATTATACGGTGTGATTCTATCCTGTTCGGTCCCGAGGCCGGCAGCCGACACGAATGCCCCCGTCGCTCCTTCGGTTCTCGAAAATGAAGGCCGGAAAACCGCTGTCAAGACAACCCGGTCTGATGCGCGGGAAGACCAGACAACATCGGAACTGCAGGGGTCCGAGGGTCCGATCGAACTAACCGTCGAAGATGCGATTCTTCTTTCCATCGAGCGCAACCTCTCCTTGACGGTTGAGAGGCTGAACCCTTCGATTTTTCGAACCTTTGAAGATCAGGAGCGTGCCGTCTTCGATCCGGACCTTACCGGCGCATTTTCCTATTTCGCCGAGAAAGCTCCATTGAGCGAGATCGCTGCTTCCGGAGATCCGGACGTTGAAAGCGGCAGAAGCGACCTTGATTTCGGAGCGTCCCAATTCTTTCCTACCGGCACGACCGTGGGTGCGAACCTTTCCAACATCCGCAGATGGTCCGATCTTTACAGCGACCGTTATGCGTCTCGTCTGGGACTCAGCGTGACTCAGGCCCTTCTCCAAGGGAGGGGGTTGGATGTCAATCTCGCCGACCTCCGCCAAGCCGAACTGGACACCCGCTTTTCTCAGTACGAGCTGCGGGGCTTTATTGAAGCACTGGTTGCCGAGGTGGAAAAAACCTATTGGGATTACGCACTCAGCCAGCGTCAGATTCAGATCGTGGAAGCGTCTCTGGAGGTGGCGACACAGCAATTGCAGGAAACGGAAGAAATCATAGCGGTGGGACGAATGGCCGAGACCGAGGTCGCTGCAGCGCAGTCTGAAATCGCTTTGCGCCGACAGAACCTCATCGATGCTCGCAGCTTCATGGCCACAACACGTCTCCGGCTCCTTCGATTGCTGAATCCTCCCTCCCTTAACTTGTGGAACCAGGACTTGCTGCTCCTCAACCAACCTGCAGTGCCCGAGATAAAGCTGGATGATGTGGCCTCTCACGTCGAGGTGGCACTTCGTATGAGACCGGATTTGAACCAGGCACGCTTGGGGGTGCTGCGGAATGATCTGGAGATCGTCAAGACAAAGAACGGGTTGCTTCCCAGGCTGGACCTGTTCATCAACCTGGGAAAGACCGGTTATGCGGATTCTTTCGGAGGCTCGGTGAGCGATATCAGCAAGGATGGCTATGATTTACTTGCAGGTGTCAGGTTCGAATACCCCCCGAGAAACCGTGATGCGCGGGCGCGCCGGGAGAGGGCGGTTGTGCGCAGAGAACAGGCGGCGGAAGCCTTGGAAAACTTGGCTCAACTCGTCCAGCTGGATGTGCGATCCGCCTACATTGAAACCAATCGTGCCAAAGAGCAAATTTACGCCACGGCAGCGACACGCCAATTTCAAGAAGAAAGCCTCCGTATTGAGACTGAGAAATTTCGAGTGGGACGATCCACCAACCTCCTCGTTGCGCAGGCCCAGCGTGATGTGGTTTCCAGTCAGATATCCGAAATCCGGGCTGTCGTAACCTACCTTAAGGCATTGGTTGATCTTCATAGACTTGAAGGCTCCCTGCTCGAACGTCGAGGGATTGTCGCCCCCGGAAGAGAGACCGTGAGCCTCCCCACCCAACTCCGCTAGAATTTTCACGTATCCGGTCGATAGACAGCGCGATGCCGATGACAGCTTGATTATGCAAGCAAGACACAATCTCTTACCCGCAGATGGCTTCACATTTTTCAACCCGGAACCCTGAACCGTTCAACCTTGGTACAATATATTGTATGGTTTTATATCAAATCTACTATATGTCTATAAAGTATATAAATAAAAAATAATTTATAAAAAAATAGTTGACAAATATTATTATATAGGCATAATTATAGCTAATTTGATTTAAGTACCTCCCATATACAAAGTCTGGAAAGGAAATTGGGTCAAAACTTCGTAAAAAAAATCAGAGAGCAACGTCTGATGAGTCGGGCTGAGCTTGCCCGCAAAGCCGGTGTTTCCCCCTTGACCATGGATCGGGTGGAAAAAGGGAACAACTGTCGGATGGAAACCAAGCGGAAGATCATCCTGGCGCTGGGATATAAACTCTCTGAGAAAGACAAGGTTTTTCCTGAAGATTAGCCTGCGGGTAAAGGCTTCTCGGATGTGCGTGCATCTTTTCACGGGGCGTCTCCTAAACACCAGACCGGAGGGTTGCACCGAGAATATAACGGCATTTGGGAAGCCCATAAATAAGACGTGGCCGGAAGCTCGATTTTTAGAATCTGTTGCTATCGTATCGATTCTTTTGGCTGAAAAAGTGCCGGACTGAAAGCGAAAGCAGGACAAGACCCGGCAACTGGATTTAATTTTAGGGGCGGTTGTGACGATTAACGACAGGGGCGGCAGGCGCCTCGGCAGAGAACGCCGGCAGTTTTCCTATTCAATTCACATTCCCGAGCGGAGGCCGGGACCGGATCGGAGAAGTGGGCTAGACAGGCGAACGATTCCGGACCGCAGAGATGGACAAGATCGAAGAATTGGTATGGAACGAAGAATCTGTCAAGGCGTGTGGGAAGGCGTTGAAAGGAGAAGTGGTGTAGACCGGAGAAACAATGCAGAGCGCAGAAGCGGTGTTGAACGGAGAGCCGCATTTATCTGAGGTTTTGATGGCTCACTTCCCTTTCGGACAGGAACACAGTTCTCGCATCCTCCAGAGTTTGTCCGTCACGCATCTTAGGGCAACTTTCCTGCTGAATTTCTCAACATTCCAGACCGTCGAGGAAAAACAACCTCTTCAATATCGCTGGAAAGTTGCCGTCAACCCCATCTTGTTTCAGTAAACGCATCGCATCGTCAGATGTGTCTGCTCCACTACACGACCCAGGGCTCCGCCGTTTCAAAGCGCTTTTTGGTTGATGCTTGAAAAAAAGAGCCTAATCGGTTCCTTCGGGCTCCTCGCCGGCACCAATGAGCGGCAATTCCTTATCAACTTTGAAAAAAACCAAGAAGAGGGTTTTTCCTTCCTCCTTTTCCGAGGGGTACCGTTTACTGCGCAATGAATAGAGAAGTTCGGTATCCTGCTCTTCACGAACTTTGGTTAGAAAAAGACGGATACCCTTGTAGCCCGCTCCCTCCTCCATGAAGAGATAGGCCGCGTGATGGTTGGATTGCAGGTTGTGGTGAATGAGACGATCCCGCATGATGAAGGCAATGGTCCCATCGTCCATGAGATGTGGTCTGGCATAAACGGCGACGTCCACAAGGCCCTGCGCATCCGCCGTCGCCAGGACTCCTCGACCTTTTGCATTTTTGAAGTATTCGCGGTAATCCATACCTTCCCTCCTATTCTTACGATCTGATTTGTGAAGCGGCTGATAGCTTCACAGTTTGTTAACTTCCAAAACTACTCCCCTTGAAACAAAACAAAAGAAGCGGGTGAATCTTGAACACGCCGACAACCATCGAAATAGTAAGTACCCGGCGTTGATTTTTCAAGGCACCAGGACAAAACATATCGATTTCGTGCGTTGAAATTCCCCCGTGGCGGAATGGGTGGTCCGCGAGATTGATAGGCAGTCAGGTTGCTGCGGTGGGTTTAAACGGACCAGCTGATGATTGAAGCCCCCCAGGTTAGGCCTGCGCCAAAACTGACGAGTAGCACGTGCAACCCCTTTGTCAGGAGTCCTTCCCGGTTGGCTTCATCCAGCGCGATGGGAATGGTGGCGGAAGAGGTGTTCCCATATTTATGGATGTTTGTATACACTTTTGCCATGGGAATTCCGAGGTTGTCTGCCAGTCCCCGGATGATTCGGATATTGGCCTGGTGGGGGATGACTAGGCCGATCTCATCGACGGGAAGGGAATTGTGCTGTAATGCCTGCCTCGCGATCTCCGACATACAACTGAT
>JAWOGN010000321.1:0-20962 GCA_046496815.1 Desulfatiglandaceae bacterium | reverse complement strand
GATGCCTTCGCCGAGATCAAGGAACTCAACATCGGGATCGGGGTGGACGCGGACACCTTGAACCCCCAGGAGCAGACCACGACCCTGTTTCAAAACATGTGTGACCTGATTTACGGAAACTTTTTTTACCAGGACCCGGAAGGGAAACTTCATCCCCGGTTGGCCACCCAATACGAGGTGTCCGAGGATGGGCTGACGTACACCCTTCATCTCCGAAAAAATGTTAAGTTTTCCGACGGGACCGACTTCAACGCCGATGCCGTCAAACTGACCTGGGACCGGATCCTCAACCCCGAAATGCGGGTGCCGTTGCGTTTCTCGGTGGCCATGGTGAAGGAATGCATCAAGATCGATGCGCACACCGTCGCGCTCAAACTCAAATATCCCTTTGCACCGCTGGTTCCTTACCTTTCGATGTCCGTGGTGTCTCCGATCAGCCCGGCAGCTATTGAAAAATACGGAGAGGAGGTCCGTCAAAACCCCGTGGGCGCAGGCGCATACGTTCTCAAGGAATGGGTCAAAGGGGACCGCATCGTGATGGTCCGAAACGAAAACTACTGGGGTGAAAAACCCACGGTTGCCCAAATCACCTGGAAAGTTGTGCCGGAGGCTGCAACCCGCGAGGCGATGTTGAGAACCGGCCAGATCCACGTTTGCTACAAGCCGCTGCCCTCCAACGTGGCGGCACTCAATGCAGACGCGAATATCACGGTGGAAATGCCCCTGGACACCCGGACGATCTTCATGGGCCTCAACTATCAGAAAGGGGTGACCACCGACAAGAAAGTCCGCCAGGCCTTCAATTACGCCGTAGACAAAAAGGCGATCGTAGAGAAGATTCTTTTCGGCACCGCCGAACCGATGGACGGTCCGGTGTCACCGAAAGTTTTCGGCTACATGAAGATGGCCACGCAGTATGATTACGATCCGGAGAAGGCCAAGGCGCTCCTGAAGGACGCCCAATTCGACTTTTCCAAAACCGTCAGTATGCGGACGCCCAACGGGCGGTACCTCTTTGACAAACAGGTTTCTGAAGCCGTGCAGGCCTATCTCCAGGCGATCGGGGTGAAAGTTGAACTCCGCACCTATGACTGGCCGACCTATGTGGCAGGCCTGCTGAAGCCACTCGATCAGACGGAGCTGGAGGTTTTTCTTTTGGGCTGGGGTCCCTTGATTCTGGACGCAGACATGGGCTTGTATGGCCAGTTCACCTGTGAGGTGAACCCGCCGAAAGGGCTCGGCGCAGCCTTCTATTGCAACCCGGAGTATGACAAGATCATGAAGGCCTCCCGGGAGGAGCAAGACCCGGATAAGCGGCTGGCATTGTTGAAAGAGGCCTCTGAGATTGTCTGGGAGGACTGCCCGTGGTTGTGGCTTCATGTGGAGAAGTTTGTGATCGCCTATTCGAGCAAGATCCAGGGAATGGTCGTGACGCCGACCGAAAAGTTCTATCCAACCTACATTACGATGAAGTAGACGCATCGAGACCCTTGCAAGCGAGCGTTCTGACATGACGTCGTCGTGTCGGGACGCGCGTGAGGTGCAGCGATGATTGTTTTCTCCCCCGAGCCTGTAGAAGCCGCCTCGATCGACACTCAGGAAACCCAAAGCGAACGATGCTTCAGTACGTAGTCAAGCGATTACTCTCAACCATCCCGGTCCTGATCGGCATCTCCCTCTTGCTGTTCTTCATGCTGCGCATGCTCCCCGGAGATCCGGCCCAAGTGCTCGCCGGTCAAATGGCGACGCCGGAGGAGGTGGAGAATATTCGTCACCAGCTCGGTCTCGACCGACCCATCTTCACGCAATATGCATTTTTCCTGGGTCGGCTTTTTCGGTTTGACCTGGGTCGTTCGGCCCGGACGCAAAACCCGGTCAGCCAGGAAATCTGGGCCAGGCTGCCCAACACGCTGCTGCTCGCCATCGTGGCCATTACACTTGCATGCCTTTTCGGAATACCTGCGGGAATCATCTCAGCGGTTCGTCCTTACTCTTGGCTCGACTATCTGGTGACGTCAATGGCGCTTTTCGGCATTTCCATGCCTGTTTTCTGGCTGGGCCTGATGTTGGTCGTGGTTTTTTCGATCACACTCAGGTGGCTGCCGGCCGGCGGCAGCGGCAGTTGGGAGCATGTGATTCTTCCCTCGGTTACGCTGGCGGCCTTTGTTGTGGCTTTCATCGCCCGTATGACCCGGTCCAGCATGCTGGAAGTGCTCTCGCAGGATTATACAACGACCGCCCGTTCAAAAGGACTGAAGGAACATGTGGTTATTGTCAAGCATGCCTTGAAAAACGCCCTCATCCCGATCATCACGGTTGTGGGCCTCCAGTTTGGACTTCTTCTGGGAGGGGCGGTCCTGACGGAAACGGTATTCGCTTGGCCCGGATTGGGCCGACTGATTGTCGACTCAATTTTGGCCAGGGATTACCCCGTGATCCAGGGTGCCATTCTTGTGTTCGGACTTCTCTATATTTTGGTAAATCTGATTGTCGACCTCCTTTATGCATGGGTGGATCCAAGGATTCGATATGAGTGAAACGATTGAATCGCAGGATGATCATACGCTTCGCCCTCAGACAGCCGGACGTTTCAAAAGAAGTTGGGCCAAGCTCAGACGCAACAAGGCCGCCCTTGTGGGCGGATCCCTGATTCTGATCTATCTGGGCACTGCGCTGACGGCTCCTGTTCTCTTTCGGGGAAACCCGTCGGCCCCCAACCTCATGAAATCGCTCGAACGCCCCGCGGTTGCGCACCCCCTTGGCACGGACGAGCTGGGCCGTTCCATTCTGGGCCGGATCATTTACGGCTCCCGTGTTTCTCTCCTCATCGCGGTGGGGGTCGTTTCAGTCGGGTTATTCGTGGGCGTACCGCTGGGTCTCATCTCCGGCTATTACCGCGGCAAAGCGGATTTTATAGTGCAACGGATCACCGACACCATGCTCGCATTTCCCGGTTTTCTTCTGGCGCTCGCTCTGGTGGCCGTTCTGGGTGTCGGCGTAAAGAATGTGGTCATTTCCGTGGGGGTCAGCATGGTGCCGCTTTACATCCGACTCGTGCGGGGCTGTGTCCTCGCGGTCAGGGAAGAGGCGTATGTCGAGGCGGCCAGGGCGGTCGGAACCCGGGATATCAACATTATTTTCAGACACATTCTTCCCAACGTGATGGTCCCCATCACCGTTCAGACAAGCCTGGGCATGGGAATGGCCATCCTGTTTGCAGCCGGATTGGGTTTTTTGGGGGTGGGGGTTCAACCGCCCACCCCGGAGTGGGGGACCATGCTCGGCTCGGGCCGCGCGTACCTTTTCAACGCACCCCACGTCGCGACGTTTCCCGGCATCGCCATATTTCTCGCCGTGCTCGGATTCAACCTTTTGGGGGATGGGCTGCGTGACGCTCTGGATCCGAGGTTTAAGCTATGAGCGAAAAGATTCCCCCGCTTTTGAGGGTCCAGGATCTCCGTACCTGTTTTCACACGCTCGACGGGGTCGTTCACGCCGTGGATGGGGTGGATGTGGAGGTCATTGCCGGTGAGACGTTGGGACTGGTCGGGGAGAGCGGCTGCGGAAAAAGCGTCACGGCGCTGTCGATTCTTCAGTTGCTGCGGTGCCCGCCCGCTGAAATCAGGGGACGCATCTTGTTTGAAGGTGAAAATCTTTTGGATATGGACCGAGAGAGTGTCCGGAGGATTCGGGGAAACAGCATCTCTATGATTTTTCAGGAACCCATGACCTCTCTAAACCCGGTTTTGACCATCGGTGAACAGATCGCAGAGGCGATCGCTTTGCACCAAGGCATCGGCCGGCAGGCGGCATGGCAGGGAGCGGTGGAGATGCTGCAAATGGTCCAGATCCCGGAACCCGGTCGACGGGCCAAAGAATACCCTCATAAGCTCTCCGGCGGCATGCGTCAACGTGCGATGATCGCGATGGCACTGTCTTGCAATCCACGGCTGCTCCTGGCCGATGAGCCGAGCACCGCCCTGGATGTGACCATTCAGGCCCAAATCATGAGCCTCCTGGAACGTCTGAAAGCGGAATTCGACACCGCCATCGTGCTCATCACCCACGACTTGGGCGTCATTGCTGAGATGGCCGGCAGGGTGATTGTGATGTATGCCGGAAAGGTGGTCGAGGAGGCGCCTGTGCGGGAGCTTTTCAAAAATCCCCGTCACCCCTATACGCAGGGACTATTGGGATCGATACCCGTCATTGGCCGAAAAGCCCAAACAGGCCGGCGCCTCCGGGAAATTCCGGGGATTGTGCCGAGCCCCTTGGAGGCCCCGCAAGGGTGTCGTTTCCATCCCCGCTGTCTCAAAGTCATGGACACTTGCCGGCACAAAGAGCCACCCACGATGTTTTTTGGAGATCATCGCCGGGTGAGTTGTTGGCTCCACGCAGACGGTGTGGGATGACGGACTGAAAGATATGGCACTATTGGAAGTCGAAAAACTCAAGAAATACTTTCCGATCAAAAAGGGAATTTTTTCCCAAACGATCGGACATGTCCGGGCTGTGGACGGTGTCAGTTTCACCTTGAAGCGTGGAGAGACATTGGGACTCGTTGGAGAAAGCGGTTGCGGCAAGACGACGGTGGGCCGTTCCATGCTTCGCCTCATCGAACCCACGTCCGGAAAGATTCACTTCAACGGGGAGGACCTGCTGAGCCTGGACCGGGAAGCAATGAGGCGCGTGCGGGCTTCTCTACAGATCATCTTTCAGGATCCTTTCTCCTCGCTCGACCCTCGGATGAGTATCGGACAAATCATTGGGGAACCCATCAGAAACCATCTCAAATCCAGCCGAAGCGAAACCAGAAGTCGGGTTGCGTATCTGATGGAAAAAGTCGGCCTTCATCCGGAACAGATAAACCGGTATCCTCACGAATTTTCAGGAGGCCAGCGCCAGCGAATCGGAATTGCTCGTGCCCTTGCCCTGAATCCGCTTGCCATTGTTTGTGACGAGCCGGTTTCGGCACTGGACGTTTCCATCCAGGCGCAGGTCATCAACTTGCTGGCACAACTTCAAGAACAAATGAACTTGTCATACCTGTTCATTGCCCATGATCTCAGCGTGGTAGAGCACATCAGTGACCGCATCGCCGTCATGTATCTCGGGCGCATCGTGGAGTTGGCCGGCGATCGTGAGCTCTACCGAAACCCCCTGCATCCTTATACTCAGGCGCTGCTGTCGGCTGTCCCGATTCCGGATCCGGAGATTCGGAGGCACCGGATACTTCTGGAGGGAGATGTGCCGAGCCCCCTGAGCCCGCCTCTTGGATGTGCCTTTCATACGCGGTGCCCTGAACGTAAGGAAGAATGCGCGCGCGAGGAACCTGAATATAAGCATGTGGGGAATGATCACTGGGTGGCCTGTCATCTCATGTGACGGGTCGGGCCTTCTAAGTTTGAATTCTCACCCCGTGTTTCAGGTGGTTTTCGTCAAGGGTGAAAAGCGCGTCGATCAGGGCTGCCTGAAAACTGCCGGGTGCCTGGGCGTGGGTTGCCGCCGTTTCGCCTGCGAGACCAAAGTAAGCCAGGGCGGTTGCAGCGGCTTCAACAGGATTCTTATCGACGGCCAGGAAGGCCCCGATCAAAGCGGTGGCCATGCACCCGGTACCGGTTATGTAACGCATGAGCTCATGGCCGTTGTGAACCATGCAGATGCGCCCGCCATAGGTGACCAAATCCACCGCTCCGGTTATCGCGAGGGTGGCATCGAGTTCTTGTGACAGAGCAATCCCTGCATCGGCCGCCTCATCCACGCTGTGGATGGTATCCACCCCTTTGGTTCGGGATCCTTCATGAGCCAGTGAGAGGACCTCGGATGCATTCCCCCGAACCACCGCGATGTTGAGTTCATCCATCAGACGTTTCGCCGAGTTCGTGCGCAGTTTTGTGGCGCCGGATCCCACCGGATCGAGGATAATCGGAATGTTCAATTCATTGGCCCGCTTGCCGGCTTTCAACATGGAATCGATCCAGTAAGGCGTCAGCGTGCCTATGTTGAGTACCAGCGCGCCTGCGAAGGAGACCATCTCTTCCACCTCCTCCTGCGCATGCGCCATCACGGGGGAGGCGCCACATGCCAGCAATGCGTTGGCGGTCGTGTTCATGACGACATAATTGGTCATGTTATGGATGAGCGGTTTTTTGTCTCTGAGGGCTTTCAGGTTTTGCGCCGCCTTTCCAGCCAATGACGGATCAAACATCGGTCTCTCCTTATGCGATAAAGTGGTCCCATCCGGCGGCACTCATGCTACGTTCCGTGCCGTCTGGGAGAATCATTCTTACGTCACCGGTTTTATCCGTAATCGTCCCTACATGGGTCACCGGCGCCCGGCTCACGGCAGCGACGGCTGCTTGAATTTTTTCTACATGATCGACGGAACAGGTGACGATCAGTTCATAGTCGTCGCTGTCTCCCAAAACCAGCACGTATGGGTCTATTTCCAACTGTAGGGCGACCCGGTGCAGGTCCGCATCGATGGGCAGTTGTTCTTGAATCAAAAGGGCGCCCACACCGCTTTCCTCGCAGATGTGTCCCAGATCCCCGAGGAACCCATCGCTGATGTCGATCATCGCCGTTGCACATCCCGACCGGCCGATGGCACGGCCCTCCCACGCGCGATGGGACGGGGTATTATAGGCCCTGACCAGTGGATGGTCGCGCAGGTTTTTAGTCTCGTGGGATTGACGCAGCAGTTGAAGTCCTGCGGCCGACCGCCCCGGGTAGCCGGTGAGCAAAATCGCGTTTCCGACCTTTGCCGTCGACCGGCGTATCGCTTTGCCTTTTTCCACGTCTCCGATCAGGGTAATGTCGATGAATGCCCCATTTCCCGATTTTGTGAGATTGCCGCCGATGACCGCGGCGCCAAAGGGATTGAGTTCTTGAACGAATCCGCGATACATGTCTTCCACATGAGATACGGGGGTGTCCGCCTTCAAGCCCAATGACACGAGCGCGTAAAGGGGTCGCCCCCCCACGGCACCGATGTCACTGATGTTCATCACCATGGCACGGCGGCCCAACTCCAGGGGGGTGATGTGCTCCGCGAGGTAATGTCGACCCTCCACCATGCAATCGCAGGTGACCAATACCTCGGAATCCGTTTGAGGTTGGAAAGACGCCGTGTCATCTCCGATCCCCAGCGTTAATCCGGGGGCCTGAGTTCCTTCCTTGCGGAGGAGCGCATGAATGCGGTCGATGAGTCCGAATTCTCCGATGTCCGCTACGGTTTCATCCATGTTCACCTCAAGAGGTCGCCGTAAGCAAAGCTCGGTGGAGCGCGCCGGTGGCCTGTTCGGGGTTCCTCCGGCAGCAGACGGCCGAAATGACGGCGATGCCGTGGGCGCCGGCTCTGAGGACCTCTGCTGTATTTTCCGCACTGATTCCGCCGATGGCAATAACCGGAACGGAAAGGGCTCGAACCACCTGTTTCAGCAATTCGATTCCGCTGACGGGACCCGCATCGTCCTTGGAAGAGGTTGGGAAGACCGGTCCGAAACCCACGTAGTCAGCGCCTTCTGCGAGGCATTTTTGAGCCTCCTCCAGGGTGGCGGCGGAACCGCCGATAATCCGATTTTTTCCCAGGATGTCTCGGCCCATGGGAATCGGAAAGTCCTGCTGTCCCAGATGAACACCGTCGGCCTCCGCGGCGAGGGCGACGTCCAGACGGTCATTGACGATGAACGTCACCCCCGCCTGTGCGCACAGACGCTTTACATTCCGGGCCACCTCAATCAGCTCTCCTGTCGGCCCCTGTTTTTGCCGAAACTGAATGGTGTCCGCGCCCCCGGCAATCGCGAACCCGGCGAGCTCCGCGTGTGTGAATCGGGATTGCAACACCGTGTCCGTCAACACGTGGAATCGTCCAATTTTTTTCATCCCTTCTCCCATAAACATGTCCTTCACTCGAAGCCTCCCTAAATCATCGGATTTACACACTCGCGACTTCCTTCAAAATCGCGATGTTGTCCAGAGCCTTGCCGGCCCCAAGGACCACGTCCGACAGCGGATTTTCAGCAAGAACGATGGGAATTTTGGTTCTTTCCCTGAGCAAAGCGTCCAGGTTCTTCAGCATCGAACCTCCCCCGGTCAATACCACGCCCCTCTCCACAATATCGGCCGCCAATTCCGGAGGGGTTTGTTCCAGGGCGAGGTGTACCGTCTCAACGATCGTTTCCACCTGATCCGAAATGGCTTCCCGAACCTCATCCGAGTCTATGGTTAACACTTTCGGTATCCCGGTGACCAGGTCTCTGCCCTTCACTTCAACGCTCTCGATTTGCTCGCTCGGATAGGCATTGCCGATGCTGATCTTAATGATTTCCGCCGTGTTGATGCCGATGAGAAGATTGTAGTTTCTTTTGATGTGGTACAGGATCGCTTCATCCATCTTATCACCCGCGACCCTTACCGACCTGCTGTAGACGATCCCTGCCAGGGAAATTACCGCCACTTCCGTGGTCCCCCCCCCGATGTCAATAACCATATTGCCTGTCGGTTCCGTTATGGGCAGCCCTGCACCGATGGCGGCCGCCATGGGCTCTTCGATCAGGTAGACCTCCCTGGCGCCCGCAGACTCGGCCGACTCACGAACGGCTCGCTTCTCAACCTGGGTGATTCCGCTGGGTACACAGATGATAATCCGCGGCCGCACAAACCGCCCCCGTTTATGGACGCTTTTGATGAAATGACGAAGCATCGCCTCGGTGATTTCAAAATCCGCAATCACCCCGTCTTTCATCGGACGGATCGCCACAATGTTCCCCGGCGTTCGGCCAACCATCATTTTCGCTTCTTGGCCGACCGCCAGCACCTTTTTGGCACCTATTCCCTCCTTTCGGATTGCGACCACAGAGGGCTCTCTCAGAACAATCCCCTTGCCCTTCACATAGACAAGCGTATTCGCTGTGCCCAGATCAATGGCCAAATCACTGGAAAACAGACCCAAAATGGGATCAAAAAGCATCGATTTCTCCGTCCTTATTCGGGAAGATCGTGAAAGGGCTTCCATTCATTCACACAGGTTTTATTACTAATCACAAAACCCAAAAAAAAGCAATTATATCAATGTCCATGCATCAATACCTATTTCGTTCATCCTTATTTTGTTGAACTCCCTGAAATGGATCAATTTTGACGGAAAATCTTTACAGGTCGCAGGTGTTTTTAAGGCTAGAAATCTGTGGATTATGGAAATGAGGCCTATTTGTGTTGTAGTGAGTGCGCCAATAGGGAGCTGCGAGGTAATGTGTCATGGGTTGGCGGAAACGTCGATTTTAGCGGCGTCTATATTGACAATGCTTATCTGTGAATTATTTTATTTCACTAAAACAAAATTTTAATTTCAATTACTTAAAAGAAGGAGGTAACGTCATGAAGCGCACATTGGGAATTGTGGGAACGGTCTTGTGCCTGGCAGTGTCGTGTCTTATTGCGACGCAAACCTGGGCGGCACAAGCAGTTGTGGAAGAGAAGGTCATCGAAAAGCCGGTGGTCGTTGAAAAAGTGAGTTTGGAAGAACGGTATGTGAAGACGGCGGATAACTTTATCGTCCTCTTTGACACCTCCGCCTCCATGGGGGAAACCTACAAGGACACGGGACTGAAAAAGGTCGAGGTGGCCAAGAGAATCCTGAAAGAGCGGACCGAGCTGCTTCCCGAGCTGAACTGGAACACTGGTCTTTACACTTACACGCCGTTTAAGCGTTACCTGGACATGCAGCGTTTTTTCAAGGCTCAGGCCAATGCCGCCATTGACAGGCTGCCGACCGTGGAGACTGCGGCGCCCGGGACCTCGTATTCCAAGGAAATGGAGACGCAGCGGCCGACACCCCTGGGAGAAGGGATTCGGGAGCTCGACAAGATCCTGTCAAGGCTCAGCGGCCGAACTGTGGTGTTTCTCTTCTCAGACGGCACCTACACGCTTCGGAAATACTTCGAGGTAGAGCCGGTGCCGGAAGCGCAGAAGCTGGCGAGCAAGTACGATGTGTGCTTCTACATCTTCAGCTCCGCGGCGACGCCGGAGGCCAAGAAGACCCTGGACGACATCGCAGCGGTGAACCAGTGCTCGCGGGTGGTTCCCTTTGACGCGGTATACCAGCGGCCCGAGTATATCACGGATGCACTTTACGTGGTGAAGTCCTACGAGGTGGTGACGACCGAGACGGTCATGGAGACTGAAGTGGTGGGCCAGGTGGTGGGCTTTGAGGTGGACGACATTCTGTTTGATTCCAACGAGGCGGACGTACGGGATGAATTCCGCAGTGAGTTGGATGCGGTGGGGCGGTTTATGAACGACAACCCCGAGACCTATGCGGTGGTGTCGGGATATACGGACAGCACCTACACGCGGGAATTCAACCTGGAGCTGTCGCGGAAGCGGGCGGAAAGTGTTCGGGATTACCTGATGGAAAGCGCGAATGTGGGTGAAGATCGGTTCGTGATGAATTGGTACGGAAAGGACAACCCGGTGGCGGACAACGCGACGGCGGAGGGACGCGCCAAAAACCGACGTGTCGAGGTGGTCGTAAAGAGACCGTAAAGAAGTCCTCAAACGTATCAGGATAGTCAACCAATTAATCGACGCGCGATTCCGTCATAATGTGCTTTTAACCAGTTCTTCGGAATAGATGAAATGAATCGTGCGTCGGTCATATTTTTCTTTTTATGCAATGGATACCTAAATTCGTCGGCCTTCTTGTTGCTGTTGCTTTTTTGAGGTTGGTGCCTTACGCAGTGGGAGGAGATCTGCTTCCCTTAGGTAAAAAGAACCTGCCCGAGATCACACTCAAGAATATTTCCCCGCCGTATAAAGATTACATCTATTTTCAGCAGCATAGACGCTTTCCCCTTGAATATCAATCATCGTCATTCAGCATGGTCAATGCCTGGTGGCTGGCAGAGGCTTCCACCCTTGTGTACGCGGATGAAAATTTTGTTAGATCTCGTTTCAGTGAAGCCGATTTGATGGAAGTACGTTTTTTCCGAGAAAAAAGCACACAGTGCTATGTGGCCCATAACGATAAATTCGCCATTGTTGCTTTCAGGGGCAGTGAAATCTGGAAAAAAAAGGAAGCGTTTGATCTGAGCGCCGTACTGGCGGATTTAAAAACAAATATAGACATTCGACTAACGGACTGGGAACAAGGCGGTAAAGTGCACCGGGGATTCAAGGAAGGGCTGGATGAAGTTTGGCCTGATCTTTTACCCCATATCAGAGAGCTCCATGACAAGGGTTGTAAAATCTGGATGACCGGGCATAGCTTGGGAGCCGCCCTTGCAACACTTTGTGCCTGCCGATTCGGAAATGTCCAGGGAGTCTACACCTTCGGATCTCCCAGAGTGGGAAACGATGATTTTAGAGAATATGTAATCGATGCAAGAATTTTCCGAATTGTGAACAATGATGACATCGTTCCTCGGGTACCCCCTTCGGGTATGTACGTCCATGTCGGCGAGCTGAAGTTTATCGATAGTAACGGGACTATTCAAGACACCATGATTGAAGATGCGTATCCAATCAATCGACCGGGTGATGAAGCATTCGGCCAAGGAAATTCCGCTTGGCAAAAAAAGAATTCCTTCCAGGGCTTTGTTCCGGCTGCGTTTAGAGATCACGTGCCGTTGCTTTATGCAATTCTTATTTGGAACAATATCATCCAAACCCGACCATAATACCAAACGAGAGTCGAAAGCTTCATCAGAAATTGTCCTTCATCTTACCGGAAACGCATACCGTTTTTAGAAAATCGAACTGCCGACAGGGGAATTTTCAGTCGGATAACAACAATAAGAATATAAGAATAGGGGACGCACCTCAAAGTATCAATTAAAATTATTAAGACAAGGTATGAATCGACAGTTATGACCAGGAAATCCTTCACAGATGTTCGTGGAGCTTTGCACGATGTCATGGCCGGAAGCATTTATGGGGCGAAGAAAAATGGCGTAGCAAGGCAAGGAGTATGTTCTCAGGGTTGTGGGAACGCAGAAGCCGGTGCAAGAAATGATTACAGCCGGTTTGTGCGCAAGGGAATTGAGTACGGGGGTCTATTGCGGAGTCACGGAGGTTGGACAGGGGTTAAATCATTGAAAGGAACACAAAAGGGTGCTGAGCGTATACTGAGAGACTGACAATTTGTAAAGGAAGTCCTCGAAAAAGCTGAGGCGGGGCTCAAAGAAAAGTATCAACTCAAGGCCAAGGGCTATAATTTGAACGAATTGATCAAACGGATCGCGGAGATAACTCAGCTAACGCCCGATGAGATTATAGACGGGATAAGGGATAGCAAAAGGAAAAAGGCAAGAAGCATGTTATGTTATTGGGCGACGCAGAAGCTCGGGGTGCCTCAAAGTCAGTTGAAGCTGATATTGAACCGGACGCAATCGGCTATTGTTTATACAGTGAGAAGGGGAAGAGCGATAGGGGAAGCCAACTCATATCGGATTGAATAAGGCTTAAATTGATATTTTGAAGTACGTCCCCTAGATATGGTTATGCTACAAAACGCCATTATTTGAACCCCTCCAAAATTTATGTTTCTATAACAATATGCTAAAGGGAAATGCTCTGTTTGAGGGAGCTATGAATCTTGGGAGGTGGCATGGAACTTTTACCTTTGCAGTCGGGAATTCTATATGGACCTGTTAACTCCCGAAGACTAGGGAAGTCACTGCTATATGAAAAAAGGCAAAGGGCAAGGATTTATGATGTGGATGGATCTACACTTTCCTCAAGAAGTTATACGCTCCTCAAATTTGTCCAATTTACAGATAAAAATGTTATAAGAACAGAGAGAAAAGTAAAGAGAGGACGTGCAAGGGCGTAGAACAGATAGTGAAACACGGGCTCCCAGATAAAGTCTATTCAGGCACCTCTGGGTAAAGTTTCTCCGGCAGATCCTAATCCTCTACATGGAGAATAGAATGGGCACACGAAAAGGTGCGCAACACGACAATTTGGCAGATGATTACAGAACCAAGTATCAGATCGTTGCGGACAACACGTATGATTGGGAGTTCTGGCTCAGTCCCCAAGGGGTCTATCTGTATGTCTCTCCCGCATGTAAGAGAATTACAGGCTATGATCCCGAGGATTTCATATCGGATCCACAGCTGGGTATTCGTTTGGTTCACCCCGAGGATTTGAATCTGTTCTTTGCACACATGGATGAAGTGGAAAAACGAAGCCAGATGGGAGAGGTGGAGTTTCGGATCCTCCATGAAGACGGACGAACCCTTTGGATCAGCCATGCGTGCCGACCGATATTCGACGGGGAAGGAAGGTACCTGGGGGTCAGGGGGAGCAACCGGGATATCACGGATCGAAAGGAGGCTCAGGAGGCGCTTGAGAAAAGCGAGAAATTCGCGAAAAAGGTGTTGAGGTCCTCTCTTAACGGTCTTTACATCTACGATTTACGAAAGAATATCAATATCTTCATCAATCCCGAATACACGAGACTTACCGGTTATACGATCGAGCACTTAAACCGCTTAATCGGCACCGAATTCACATCCCTTTTCCACAAAGACGATCGGGCAAGGGTCGCTGCGCATATGGCTGCGATCATCCGGGCTGAAGATGACGACATATTGGAAATCGAATACCGTTTCAAGAAATCCGATGGAAACTGGATGTGGTGCCTTTCGAGGGATTCGGTCTTTTCCCGCGCCGCGGATGGATCAATAGAGCAGTTCATCGGCACGTTTCTGGATATCACCGCTCGCAGGGAAGCCGAAGAAGCGCTGCGCCGGGCGAGAGACGAACTTGAGGTCCGTGTGGAGCAGCGCACGTCCGAACTCAGGAAGCGGGAAGCGCTCCTTGAGGAACAGAACGAACTGCTGGAAACCATCTTCTCGAATGTGCACTTCCTGGTTGCGTATTTGACTCCGGATTTTGATTTCATCCGGGTCAACCGCGCCTATGCCGAGGCCGACGGCCGGAGCCAGGGTTTTTTTACCGGTAAGAACCACTTTGATCTTTTCCCGAACGATGAGAACGAAGCCATATTTAAAAGCGTGGTTGAATCGGGTAAACCGTATACGGTATCTGCAAAACCTTTCAGCTATCCTGAGCATCCGGAACGGGGTGTGACCTACTGGGATTGGAGCCTTCTTCCGGTGAAAGGCGCAGAAGGCACTGTTGCAGGGCTCGTTCTGGCGCTTGTGGATGTGACAAAGAGCAAAAAAGCCGAGCAGGAACTCCTCAGAGTAAACCGGACACTTGAACTGCTGAAGGAAAGGCTGATCAAAGAAAATGTTTATCTCCAGGAAGAAATCAAGATTAGTCAGAACTTTGATCAGATCATCGGTGAAAGCGACGCCATTAAAAAAGTTTTGAAGCAGGTTGACCAGGTCTCCTCGACGGATTCGACCGTATTGATTTTGGGAGAAACGGGAACCGGAAAAGAGCTCATTGCCCGCGCAATCCACGCGGCCGGCGCCAGAAACCGAAAACCCTTGATCAAAATTGATTGTGCGTCCATTCCTCCTACACTGGTCGAGAGTGAACTGTTCGGTCATGAAAAGGGCGCTTTTACCGGCGCGACCCGGCGTCATGAAGGACGGCTCAGCCTTGCCGATGAGGGCACGGTGTTTTTGGATGAGATCGGTGAACTGCCCAGGGACATCCAATCCAAGCTGCTGCGTGTGGTTCAGGAAGGGGAATTTGAATCCGTCGGCAGTACCACAACACGCAAGGTGGATATACGCATAATCGCCGCGACCAACCGGGACCTTTGGAAGGCGGTGCAGGAGAAAAGTTTCCGCAAGGACCTCTATTACCGGCTGAGTGTCTTTCCGATCAAGCTGCCTCCCCTGCGAGACCGCGGAGACGACATTGGGCTGCTGGCATCCCTCTTCGCGCGGCGCTTTGCCCAGAAGATGGGCAAACGACTTGAACCGTTGACGCAGCAATGCGTTCAACACCTGATGAGCTATAGCTGGCCGGGTAATGTGAGGGAGCTTCAAAACGTCATTGAACGGGCTGTCATCACCTCCCAGGAAGGCCGGCTGGACTGCATGCAACTCGAAACTTCGTTGGGGCCCGTGGCCGAATCCGCGCCACCCTTGGAGACACCCGCCAGCGACTTTCTGACGGTTGAGCAAGTACGGCAACTTGAGCGAGAAAACCTCGTTCGCGCCTTGGAGAGAAGCGAGTGGCGGGTGTCTGGAGAAAACGGTGCGGCCAGGTTGCTCGGCATGCCCCCTTCCACATTGAATTCGCGTATGAAGGCGCTTGGGATCCTGCGGCCCCAATGACCTGAACACGGCTCAAACCTCCTTGTTCGAGAAAGATATCTCTCGAAACTTCGCTATTTTTGCTCTCCAAATCTCGCTAATAGTGAAATGTCGCAGCAAATTGTCTCTCCGCTGTTTTGCTTTAAATTTCCGATATTTCTAATGTAATTGGAAGAATTTCTTTTGGCACATTCCATGCTTTTAAGCCTACCAGGGTGTTTGCATCGGATGGGCTCTCCCTGAAAGAAGGAAACCCATATCTCAGCGACGACCCCAAATCCAATTCGAGGAGGTGTGAAAAATGGAAGCCAAAGCAGAAAAAGCAACTGTAGTGAACGGTGTCAACACAGATCAGCTTTTCAAAACCATTGATCTGATCAAGGAAAAACCCCATGTTGCCAAATTTAAGTTCCGGGCGAGAAACACGTGGGTGGAAGGAACCCACAACAGGGCTACCGTAAAGGACTTCTACGGCGCCGGTGAGGAGGATAATTCTCGGGATGAGGTGGTCTTCGAACTCGATGAACCTCCGGTTCTTTTGGGAAAGAGTCAGGGAACCAATCCGGTGGAATATCTGCTCGTTGCCCTGTCGGGGTGTCTAACAACCAGCATGATCGCCCACGCAGCAGCAAAGGGGATCGAGATAAAGGCAGTGGAGTCCAGGTACGAGGGCGACATCGATCTGCGCGGATTTTTGGGTTTATCGGATGAAGTTCCGGTAGGTTACCAGGATATTCGGGTCTTTTTTAAGATCGATGCGGATATTTCAGACAGCGAGAAAGAAGAACTGGTCAAGATGGCGCAGAAATACTCCCCGGTGTTTAACACGATTACGAAGTCCGCGCCTGTCACTGTTCACCTGGACAAATCCTGAACGTGAAAGGGGGCGGCATTCGACGTCTTGAAATGGAGTCGAAACGCCCCTTTCCAGTGTCGGGTATGGTCCTGATAAGACGTGTAGGCTTTTTTGATCTCAATGGTTTGGTAAAGGGGGAAAACAAATGAATACCACAGGATATCCTGTTGAGACTGAGCAGTACGCCAAGAGCATTGCGGGCTCCAAAAAGGTCCGCTGGGATATTGACAAGGATGTTCTCAGAGGAAGAAACTTTGATTTTTCAAAGAAGTTCCTTCCGGACGGCATTTCAAAGCTGGACCGACTCGAGTTTTTGACTCATGAGGAGAAACGGTTTCTCAGCCAGATTCAGGGACGTACCTATGCCAACATGTTTGGTTTTGTTGAACGTTTTATTGTGGCCAAGGTCCTCGAACTAACCCGCGACCACTGGCTGGGGGATCAGGTGGCCCTTGAGGCGCTCGTGCGGTTTTCCGACGAGGAATTGAAGCACCAGGAGCTCTTCAGGCGCATAGGAGAAATGATCGGCCTCGGGATGCCTCCGGGATACGACTTTCCGTGGAGCCCCAACCAGGTGGCGGCAGCCGTGCTGGAGAAGTCGACCTGGGCCGTGATGGCACTGATCTATGAAATCGAGCTCTTCACCCAGGAGCACTACAAACAGAGCATCGCGCCCGATGAGGATCTCTCTGAACTCTACAAGGATGTATTCCTGTATCACTGGAAAGAGGAAGCGCATCATGCGTTCCTGGATTCGCTCGAATGGCCGCGCCAGGACAGAAAGATCAATCCTGATGATCGGGACAAGGCGATCGAGGAGGTGATCGAGCTTGTGGGGGCGGTGGACGGCATTCTGCAGAAACAGAGTGAATCCGACGTGCACTACTTCAGAGAGAATACCAACGGGACTTTCAGCGCTGAGCAGACCGAAAGTATCCAGAACGTGGTTTTGGGTGCCTATCGCTGGCAGTACATATTCTCCGGGGTCGAGCATCCGCGGTTTCAGGAGCTTTTCGGGCGCCTGACAACGGAGAGTCAGCGTGAGAGAATCGATCAGGCGCTTACGTCACTGGCGTAACTTTCTAAGCCAAAGCATAACGACCGTAAAAACGCTCACGCTTAAAACAGGCATCTTCAAATAACGGATAACCGGAAAAGAAGGAGGACAAAAAATGGAAACGAATCGAAAAAGAATAATCGTGATATCGATTGTGGCGCTTTTTCTGGGGTTGACAAGTTTTTCAATCGCATGGGCTGAAGAATATGATGCCATGAAAGGTGTCAATCGCGCTGATGTGATTTTCGATATGAGAGACGGCATTCCAGAGATCGCAGTAGAACATATAAAACTTATTCACGATACCTTCAAACAGCTTACGGCCATGAAAAAGAATCCCGGTTTTGTGGTCGTGTTCATGGGCAGTGCGGTCAAACTGATTTCCAGCGACCACAGCGGATTTAACGCTGAGGAGAAGAAGCATCTCAAGGAGCTCGCCGGAACCATCTCCAAGATGTCCAAGGACGGCATTGATTTTGAGGTCTGCCTCGCTGCCGTAGAGTATTTCGGTGTGGATCCGGCTTCGATTCAATCTGAAATGAAACACGTGCCAAACGGCTGGATCTCAGAGATCGGCTATCAGGCCAGGGGCTACAAACTGGTTCCTGTCTATTGATATTTTGGCCACTGAATTACATTCTGGATCTCAGGGCTACTTCTCCACCTCATATTCTATTAGAGGTGGAGCATAGCCATGAAGACCATGAGAAAGGAGAAAAACATGGCTGTTAAAAACCTCCCCCCCGGTTTCCAGGATCTGCTTTCTTTCAGCTTCATCGAAGCGTTACTCGGCAGGCGTTCGAGGCGGGTTTTCATGGGAGCGGAGATCCCGGACGGGGTTTTCGCCTTCAAGTCGAAACAAAAACACGTACCGCTTTCCGAGCTTGAAAAGCTCCTGGTGGTCGCTGCATGCGGCGGCAACAGTAGCTGGAATAACTTGATCTATCGGGCTCAACTATATGCACCGCACTTGTCCAACTATGCGGCTTCAGCAGGCGGGCGAACGTTTCCCTCGGCCGCGGGGTTTCACACCAGCAAGACGTTCTTTACCGATGACAGCGGGATTTACGTGTTGGAGGCTCGAGATACCGCACCGTTTGCTGAGCGAAAGCCTGACGGATCCCTCGACCTGGACACCGTCTTGGATTCGCTTCGGCGGCAGACACGGAAGATTCGGGACGGACGCCTGGGCCTGCCTCCCGAGGTTCCGTATACGGAGGCGCACAATACGTGGGTCGCCAATCACCCGGGATCGCTGCTCGTGATCCCCGTGGGCGATCTGGCCCAGCACATGCTGCTCAACCTCTGCTACATGCTGCAGAACGGCCTGGTCCTCAAAGACGACGTCAACGGACGCGCCGTGCCGGGCATCGAAAAGTTCAGGCACTTGGCGGACCCGAACAACGTCTGGCCGTTGACCTTTGTGGAACAGTGGTCCATGGCCGAGGTTACAGCGGAACTCTCGACCAGCTGTTACGCCGGAACGCTCATGCTTCAGGCAATGGGCCTGGGCGGCTGGATGTTCAACGGTCTGGATCCCTTTGCCGTACTGGGGGCCAGTGGTAACCCGGATGTACCGGGGTTGGGATTCCGATATGATGAAAATGAATCGTGGCCCTATCCGAACCCGACCGGCCTGGAAGGGGTCATGGAAGGATACTGTCCGCCCCATTATTCCGACATGCGTGCTGCGGTGGATGTTGTTTGCGAGAGAAAATTCGGCGCGCGGGGGCCGTTTCACCCGGATACGCCCGGTCCGTGGAAAGACTCACGCAAGGTAAGATCCTCGGCCCAGGTGCATGATGAGGCGTTTCGGGAATGTGTCGCCCTTCAGGCGCAATACATTCTGGACACATTCAGAAAATTTCCGGGGACGGTCCCGTCCATATTCCTCATCACCTATCTGCAGGCTCAGCATCTGGACCTTGAATTTTATGACGAGTTCTATAAGCCGGGCGCCTATCTCAAGACACACGCTACACACATGTCTCGCTGGCATCCTCGGTGATGCAAATGAAAATATCCGGATACTGCAGACAGAAAAAAAATTGGTTAGAGGAAAGATCATCGCTCAGTCTATTGACCATCAATAGGGTTGGCAACAGCAGGCGACGGACTGTCGCCATGGAATAGATATTCAAACGAATTTCAAGGAGTAGGAAACCATGGAAAGGCCCACCATATGGGAACACGTAATCTGGAGATCCACGCTCAAACAGTAATCAGCCTCAAATATCTGGAATAATCAACGGAATTTTTTCGATCAAGGAGATAAGGCTAAAAAAGGGAAACGCTAGCGATGTCTCAATCACGCACGCAAGAACCAGTAAAGATGATTCATTGTATTTCACGACGATTTCAGTTCGTTAATCCTACCAGCTTCTAAACGAATGAGTGTTTGAAAGACGGTTAAGGGAGAAGAATCATGAACAAGATACTTGTGGCAGATCAGGAAGAAGCCATTTGCATGCTCTATTCTGAGGAACTGGTCGAGGAAGGTTATAATGTGGTCACGATTACCGATCCGAATAAGTTCAAGCGGGTGGTTGAAGCTGAAAATCCGGACCTCATTGTATTGGATATGGGAATGGTAGAAAATAGCAATGATACTCTCCGCCGATACATAAGACGTAATCTCAAGCGAACACCCATTATTTTAACTACAACATATACGCCTTGCAAAGAGAGCCTGGAGTATTTGGGGGCTGATGATATCGTCCTGAAGAGCTCTGATCTCCATGAGTTGAAGGCCAAGATCAAAAAACAGCTCCAAGAATTGAAAACATCCCGGGTTGAAATTCGGCAACCGCATGAAAATCAAAAGATTCCCGGCTCCCATTCGGGTGTCTTGCTTGCCCATAGTGGAGAGCATTGCTGCATGTGCAATGGCACAGGAGAAAACCTTCAATACAGCTCCCACGATAACGAGGGAGGAACCGAAAGTCCGGCTCGATGACCGAGAGGTTTTCATTGTGGACGCCCGGATATCGTCCATCTGGAAAAGAAGTGAAAGAAGATCAAACGGGGAATTCGTCAAAACCCTTAAGACCCTGGAAAGGAAGAGTGACATGAATAGAGTAGTGACTCTGAAAGGGCCATCCATAGACTCTCAGGATGAGTATGTCCTAACCGAATGCCTGAAAATAATGTTTCCCGACTGTGAGATCGAGATCCAACCCACACCGGCCGAAAATAATCGGGATAAAGAAGATCAGCTTACATTTGGTACAAATCAGTTTGCTCAATCCTAAAAAAAAGGACAGGAAGTATTCGTGATTTCCTGCATACCATTTGGGGTCATGCTCAAGGCGTTGGAAAGCCGCAACAAACAAGGAGTGGGTATCAATCATGAACCAAGCCCTCATTCAGGAAGCGCAGGGGAAGACCCATCGAATTCTACTCATCGAAGATGACAGTGCAATCCGAAGCATACTCTTAAACGCGCTTTCTTTCATGGGGTATACGGTGACCGCTGCGGCGAATGGTGAAGAAGGCCTGAAGTTATTTCTGAATGATGCCTTCGATCTGGTTGTGACGGACTATAAAATGCCGGGCATGGATGGCTTCGCTTTATCTTCCCATATCAAGGAAGAATCGCCGAGTACCCCGATTGTTTTGATCACCGGTTGTGAAAAAGACGTTATCGAAGGGAAACACGAGGCGCAGCATTTTTTTGATTCGGTCGTGTTCAAGCCATTCAGTTTGTCGAACATCCAGAACAGCATTCAAGAATTGCTGTAAGTTCCGGCAACGATATCCACGGCCAAAAAGCATTTTGATGTTTCATCTAAGAATCTGACATCGAGA
>JAWOGN010000274.1:0-17879 GCA_046496815.1 Desulfatiglandaceae bacterium | reverse complement strand
TCAATGATCTTCTCCCCGATGGTCAATCCCGGTGACGGGAGTTGAGCCGGCCGGTATTCCGCTGTAACCTTTACCTCACCGTCTCCTGATTTTATAATAGTGATTTTACGAGCGTTCATGTTGATTCCGTGCAATGCGGCCAGCGCCAACCACTTCAAGGCTGCTTCCTCCACATCCTCACTTTTCCCCAGTTCGGACATTTCCTTGAGTGGATTCGTGGTGGCGAAGCAGTCAATTTCTTCCTGAACCTTTTTGTGCAACGTCTCCTTGTCTCTCATGTTTCTTTCTCCATTATAGAATCGCTAAAGCGATTTTAGCGCTTGGCAGTGGATTTGTATTGGACGTAAAGATCGTGAACTCGCCTCTTCAGGGCCTTCAGTTTCTTGGTGTCTTCATCGGACGCCCATGCACTCTCGCTTATGGAGAACAGGCTGTTGCTAAGATCATCTATGACATGCTCTGTAGCCGTGCACCACTCGTCCGTGCAGATTTCCGTCATTTGGGCCGCTTCGTTGAGGCCCTTTTCTAGAATGTCCAGCGATTCCTCCATATTGCTGAGATGTTCTCTCCAGCTATCCACCACCTTGTTCTGCAAATCAATCTGAAATGAATCCTTTGGAAGTACCATGGGCCGTGTCCTCCTTTCCCCTTTTAATGAAGTGATCTTGATTAGGCTAAATAACTCATCTTGTGCTTCATAATTCTTAACGACCCAGGGCAATCGAAACAATGGGGTCCATGCTGTATTTGAGCGATTATTTTACCGTATTGGCCGAGAATTTCTTAGACAGTATTTGCCCCCGATGAGAAGGCCTAGGGGCCGGATTTACAAATGTAACATTTGGGGAAACGTGGTTTCAGTACTGGAGACAGGCGACGGAAACTTGGCATGTTGCGGCGAGAACATGAGGCTACTTTCCGGAGAGAAGTCTCAAAAGTACCTAAACTGAGCGGTCCCCCGTTCAAAGTTCAGCGCCGCCTCTGGCCCAAATAACCCGCCCACACTGTCGTGGCGCTGGATGCGCGTGAAACAAAGATTTGCGCTGATTCTTTACAATCAGCTTATCATAGGCCTCCAAGTCTCTTCTTCCATAATAGGTTTGAAAAACACGATATAAGGTCCTCTGGCCAAGTGGGCGATAACCCCTTCATCATGGATCTTGCGGATCTTGCTGTTCACCAGTGTTCGGCCAAATCCCATCCTGCCCATTTCCACGGCTTCCCATTCACTATGGATCACATATTCCGTGGGGTGAGGCTTCATATCCGGCGTGCTGAATTGGGGTTTGGGGTTTTTAGGCGGATTGGCGCCGAGGGTCTGTTTTGCCAGGGCCATGGATTCAGCGTCAAACATGAAACTGCCTATCGCGCATACCCCAATCTGCTTTAAAATCATGTATCCCAGAAAACCCGGAGCATCCGACAAGGCTTCCATAGTATCGATGGCCCCTTTCTCAAAAACTTCCTCATGACCCGGCAAGACAGTATGTTCAGCAAAAGCCACAGACCTTTGCGGTGTTACAAAACGCACGAGGTTTTTTCCCCTCTGAAGGTCCGCGGCTAAGCCCGCGATTTGTCCCATTCCTCTCACGGGCGGCATGTGACCCTTAAGAACCTCGTACACAGGTTCCCAAGGTCCTTCCACCACCATGGAAAGGCAGTGTCCGCATAATTCGAAGAACTGTTCGAATTTGGTTTCATGGAACTTCTCGTGGGCTTGCCATGACTCCCACATGGTGTACTGAATTTCCCTGATGGGATTCAATTCCTCTTCCATGTGAATTTTCCCGCCTCCCCAACGACCGGCCATAGGTAAAACCCCGGTCTGCACGCTGGATTGAAATCCCAAAAATCCTTGCGCGCCGGCGGTTGCAATACACACCTTGGGGCCAATGCTTTGCATGGTCTCAAAGCTTTCAGGACTGTTAACTATTCGCGCCGTACTGCATGCTATTATCGGGTTCCCATTGGGATTCATCACTAATTCTCCTTTCAAACAGGAAATTTCGATGTATTTTCTGCCCAGCCGGGCATTCACCGCTTTGTTTTCTTGGGAAGTCTGACTTGTTTCGACTCTCAAAGAGAGCCCGACCCTATGCGCGTTGATGTTGCGTTTTCCGCCCAGGGTCACCAGCCCCTTTGCGAGTTGAGCGATGACTTCCCTTTTACACCCCCGGATTCTCTCCAGGTCCAGCTTAGGTTCGCTTGTTTCAACCCCGATTCCATCGAAAAACCTTGAAACGCCCAACCCGGGTATTGTGGCTGTCCTAATAGATCGACTGGACCCACCCCATCCGCTTGTGGACCGCAAGCTCGTCCACAAGAGAGCCTTCCTGTGTGACGATTTGCACTTGAAAAACCGGCCCCTTATCTTCGATTTCTCCCACTTTAAGATTGGGATTGCGACCGGATCCAATATACTCCTCCACCCGTGCTTTTGCATCATCTCTGCCCAACGGCTCCTCAGGAACCCGGGATGGGGGTCCATAACCGTACCCAGGGCCCATACCCCTGTGATGCCTGTCAGGCCCGTAACCGTAGTCAGGCCCGACCGCCCAAGGCCCCCTGTCCCAGCGGCGGTGCATCCCGCCGGGCCCCATTCCATAACCTCTTCGAGGTCCATAGGGTGACCCGCAATAGGGACAGTAATTCCAGTCCCTTCCAGATTCGTAAGGCCCATACGCCGGATCTCCGCCTGTCGCCCTCGGTCCCATGGATTGCGCGTGGACATGAGGCAAAAAAAGCACCAAAGCCAACATTCCAAGAGGTACTGCGCTCCACATAGTCTTTTTCATAATTTCCTCCTCCTTCCTCTTTCTGTCTAATTTGGTTTCCGTCGGACTGTCTCTTTCCATCTATCGTTTGAATATCTCCGTGCCATGACGGTCACCATCCGGGCATGATGGCTCTGGTGGTTGCCGTGATCTCCGTCGCCATGCTGATGGTTGGCATGTTTCACGCTATGCGACCTTGATCTCCTTGTCATACTCCCACAAGCCGTGAATGTTGCACAGGGATGTGGCATGCAAAACACCCGGTTGCTTTGTTTTCATGGTGGCCACAACGGAATGGTTGGTGTAAACGGGTCCTTTGTCGGCCCCTTCCGCGGACTCCCCGTGGGCGGTAAACTCGAAGTTTCCCACCTGATAGGTAAATTTACCCCCCTCAGGTTTGAAGAAAAGCTGAATCCAGCGGATGTGGTGCTCCGTGGTGTTGGGATGCGCCACCTCCTTGCCCAGCGTTACCGTCACATCGAACATCTCGTCTGCTTTGACTTCGTCAGGGCATTCGATCACCGGGACATGTTTCTCCGATTTCCAGTCTGCGCTTTGATAGAGCTCTCCCATTTTTGCCATGATTTTCCCTCCTCTTCTTGTTTGTCTTTTTTTTTTGGTAGAATAAAATTTTTGAACGACAGCACGTTTAACGCTTGCCCGCCTGAGGCCGCTCACTTCAGCCCTTGATCTCAATTTTACGCGCCTTCGCACCCTCCCTGGTTTTCATCTCCACCTTCAAGACACCGTCCTTGAAACCGGCATCCACACTGTCTTCGTCCACTTCTGCAGGAAGTCGAAGCGCTCTGGAAAAAGAGCCGTAGGACGTCTCCCTGACATAGTAATTCGCATCTTTTTCCTCTTTCTTTGATTCGCGCTTCCCGGACACCGTGATGATGTTATTTTCAACGTTGATGGAAATATCATCTTTATTGACGCCGGGAAGATCGGCAATGAGATAGTATTTGCCCTCCTTCTCGTAGAAGTCAAAAGTAGGGCTGTATTCTTCCCCCTGCCATCTTGACCACTCGGGCCAGAGGCGGTCGAACCACACGTCGCCCACGGCTTCCTGTCCATAGGGCGTCATCCAGCTGGGACGCCGTATTCTTCTCGTTGGTAGTGCCATCATCTTCTCCTTTCTGTTTTAGGGTTTTTTGTTTTTTCGGTTGCACCGTGGCATTGACAGATACCCCGTTGACCCCAAAGCGCATTGCTTATTCACGCCTGCTTAGATAATGCTCAGATCTTTCTGGTTTTGGAATGGGTTCGATCCTGTATTTGCGGATCCAACTGTCCGTATTTGATTCTCCAGCGGTCAAGCTGCGGCCTGTCGGAGATTTCGCTTCTTTTCACGCTGAGGAGAAGACTGCCCTGCCGAAGCCGGTGCGGGGTTTCATTCCTCAATGAATACGTAGTTTTTAAAGGGAATATACAGCATGAACCGTATTCCCATCCGTGCTCTCTTGCATTTATATTTTTATAAGTATTGGAACCGGAAGGGTATCCGCAGTGAAAGCCTGACCACTGCCCATTCTAAAACCAACGAGGAGAAGGTTTATGGTGAGCGACTTTACCCTGGCCAGGGAAAACATGATCAAAACGCAAATGCTTCCCAGAGGAATCCACGACCCCCGAGTCCTCCGGGCCATGGGCAAGGTCCCGAGAGAGAGATTTGTGGGTGAACGGATGAAACCACATGCTTATGACGACAACCCCTTGCCCATCGGAGAAGATCAGACCATATCGCAACCCTACATCGTCGCCCTGATGACCCAAGCGCTGGAACTGAAAGGGAAGGAGAGAACGCTGGAAATCGGAACGGGCAGCGGCTACCAGACCGCAGTTTTGGCGGAGTTGTCAGAGATCGTCTATACCGTTGAAAGAATAGAGTCACTTCTGGAAAGAGCGAAAGAGACCTTGAATGAATTGGGATATACGAACGTTTTCTTCAAAGCCTTTAACGGCACTTTCGGCTGGAGTGAACAAGCGCCGTATGATGCGATTATTGTCACGGCGGGTGCTCCGAGTATTCCAAAACCCTTGACGGATCAGCTGAACGAGGGAGGTCGCCTTTTGGTGCCCGTTGGGGACAGGCTCGGGCAGGAACTAATGAAAATCACGAAAAAGGACGGGGGTTTTTCTGAAAAGAGTCTTGGGGCCGTCCGTTTCGTGAGCCTTATCGGCGAGTACGGGTGGACGGGATAATGTATCGATCCGTGCCTGCCGTCAACCAAAAAACTTTATACAGGAGGACGTATGATGGCCGACGAACAATTGGTGTGGGTAAAAGACAATGCAGGAAATAGGTTCCTCTGTCCCTTGGACTCTTTGAGGGATCCGAACTCCGTATCGGAGGAACAAAAAAAGAACTGTGTGGATGATGCTTCTCGACTGAAGGATCCCAAGAGCGTCCCCGGCGAAGGGAAGTTGAAATTCAGCGAGTCCAAAAGTCCCAGTTAGTGGCTAAAAGCAACCCGGTCGCGCAAGCCGGGCTGCTTTTCCTCATATAGGCATGCTTTCCAGCACTTGCCAGGGGGGCAATGGGCATACTCGGGCAAAAACGTGGCCGGTTCACCGGGACGATGAAGCTTTTTCGTTGAAACCCGAAACCCCGAATTCCGGGCCACAGCCATTCAGCACAAGTTCGCTTATCGTGCGTCACCCACTGCTCTGTTGGAACTCAAAGACTGCGAAGTCGGACGGGAAGCCCTGCTGCCCGGAGCCCTCGGCCTCAAGGCTGCCTTTGAGTGTTTGAATCAAGCCAGGTATGGTACAGCGTGCGTGAGGCCAGAGATGTTCTGGGAGGGAGGGGGATTCTTGCGGATCACTACGTGATTTCTCACCTTTGCGACCTTGAGGCGCTGAGTACGTTGGAGGGAACTGACAGTATGCACGCTCTGGTACTCGGCCAAGACATCATAGGCATTTCTGCATTCAAAAGCTGATTGGCAATTTGGGGAAGCTGAAAGTCTTAACCTCAGTGAATGAGATGACAGAGAGGAAGTTTGAAAGATGCGCGGGGAAACGATTGAAAAGGCCGTTGAACTGGGAAGTCGACTGGGACACGCCTTTGTCGCCACCGCCGATGCTGATGGTCTGCCCCACATAGCCGCCTCAACGAAACTGGGGCTCACCTGCTTTTCTTTTTCAGCCTGTTGCGCCTCCCTTTTCATAAGACCAATCACGCGCTCGATGAGCCTGTGCTCGATCATCAAAGGGCCGATGGGCATCATATTGAGGGATCCCTCCTTCCTTGGCTTTTTACAAAAATAGCCCAAATGGCCTTGTATTGGAATACTTCCAATTCTGTATTTAACGTTCCCCGAAGCTGTACGGATTCGAAGTGCGTAACCCTACTGTTTGGGCTGCGAAAAAATACAGGCTCTGACCCATTGCATCCTATTCATTTTTTCGTTTAAATGTTAAAAACTGTTGAAGTCATTAAAATCCCACCTAGCAGCCAAAATCGTTAGGCCCTTTTTTTCCTGTTTGCTATTTCGCCTGCGTTCGCCGAAGCGGCTACGCACAGGTGTTTTCGTGATTATACCTTAAAAAATTTCAGGAGACGAGCTATGAATGAGCAGATTAGAACGGGAGATATGCTCTATCGCAAATTGGGAAGCACCCAAGAGATCGTGTCCCTCATCGGACTCGGAGGGTTCCACCTCGGAATGGCCGAGAGCGAAGAGGAGAGCGTGCGCATTATCCGGACCGCCGTGGACAACGGCATCACCTTTATGGACAACTGCTGGGACTACCATGAAGGCATCAGCGAGATCCGGATGGGCCAAGCGCTCAAAGACGGCTACCGGGACAAGGTCTTTCTCATGTCAAAGATAGACGGCAGGGACAGGAGGACCGCTGAAAAGCAAATCGATGAGTCGCTTTTGCGGCTTCGGACGGACAGAATCGACCTCATGCAATTCCATGAAGTCATAAGGATGGAAGACCCGGACCTCATCTTTGCACAGGGTGGGGCGCTTGAAGCAGTGCAAATGGCCCGCGAGAAGGAAAAGGTGCGCTACGTGGGATTCACGGGGCACAAGGACCCCCTGGTGCACCTTCGCATGCTGGAGGTAGCCGAAGACCAGGGCTTCCGGTTCGACACTGTTCAGATGCCGCTCAATGTGATGGATGCCCATTTCCGCAGCTTTCAGCACAAAGTGCTCCCTGACCTCCTGGAGAGAAATATCGCGGTCCTCGGAATGAAACCCATGGGCGCAGGCGCCATCCTTGCCACCGGGTTGGTGAAACCTATCGAATGCCTTCACTACGCCATGTCCCTGCCCGTGTCCGCAGTCATCACCGGTATAGAGCGCATGGACGTTCTCTACCAAGCCATGGAGGCTGTGCGGACCTTTTCACAGCTGTCTCAAGATCAAATCTCGGAACTTCTGGACCGCACGAAAGCGGCCGCGCAAAACGGCAAATACGAAGGCTTCAAGACCACAGCCAAGTACGATGCGACCGCCCACCATCCCGAATGGCTCGGCATTGTGAGAATCGAAAGAGCGTAAGCTTTCTGGGTGAGCCTACGCTGCGTCCACCGAACGCTATAGATATCGCCTTGAGGAGAGTGGCCATCCCAGGCAAAAGCCCGGTTGGCTTGAGGCGAAGCTTCGTTAGAGCAATATCGAGATAACCTTAACGGGATTTTACACTGACCACTATGCAGAAGCCCTTCTTTACAGCGCCGCAAACCGGACATTTATCCGGCGGCTCTTTGCGCATAGGCCAGGTATCGCTGATAGGCCTGGGGTTCGCCCGCAAAAGCCTGCTTCAAGTGGCTCTCCGTCTTAGCCATGACTTCTCCTGCCTTCTTGAACATTTAGGTCGCAGATAAATCAATATTCACCCTCCGATGCTAATGCGGCGTGCGAGTTCAGCGCAAGCGACAAAATCCGAAATCCGAAGTGGTTCGACAGAATGTTCGACAGACTCACGGCCTGAGTAAAATCGCAGCACTCATCTCCCTGAGCGAAGCCGAAGGGCAATACCAAATGACCAAAACTTTTTTCTCGCAAGGATATTACTTGCCTTTCTGCCGTTTTGATCATTTGAACATTTGAAAATTTTCTATCTCCCCGCCGATTTCCAGGCATCTGCCACTTGAGCCTTACGCCTTGCATCATTTTGTCCGGCTAAGTTTTTTCCCTACTTTCTCTTCAATCGACTCCACGTTCTTCGTCAGTTTGTTTTGGCCCCCTTCCTCGTCCTCTATCTTGATCGTGGTAATGACATGGGGAGACCGCTCCCTCATTTGTTCATGACACTTTTTGATGAGGACCATGACTTCCTCCCAGCCTCCTTCAATGCATGTGCCCGAGGGGGTCAACTGATAGAGAAAGCCTGCACCGTCAATAATCTTCATCACTTCGGCTATCTCACCGCTCAGGTGGGTGTCTTTTCCCAATGGAATGATACTCAGTTCGAACAACATGGCATACCTCCTTTTCTCTTGGACAGGGTCTACAGGATTTACCGGGTTTTATATTTTTCCCTTCCCAAGGAAGGGAGAAACGAAAAGGCAAAAATATCCTGATCATCTTGTAAATCCTGTCTGATTTCTTATTTTATTTAACGTTTCCATCCGAGGTTGTCGTAATCGGTGAGCGTTCCGTTGTATCCGCTCAGGTGGTCTGCTTCATCCGAAGCCAGAAACACGGCAAGAGCCGCCACTTCCCTGGGATCTTTGAGTTGACCTTTTTCCTTGTATTCAACGAAATGACCGTGGATGGATTTTCCCAGTATGGACGGGCCCAGTGCCCTGATTTGCTCCTGCATGCTCGTGTCCATAACGCCCGGGTCAATGGCGTTGACCCTTATATTCATTCCCTTGAGTTCCTCGGACAGGGACTGTGTCAGTTGGATGATTCCTGCTTTCGATACGCTGTAGGCGCAAAATCTTGGAAAAGGCATCTGCCCCAAGCCTGAAGAAATGCTGATAATTTTGCCGCCTCCTTGGCGGGCCATGGAAGGGACCAGGGCTCGGGCGCAAAAAAAGGGGCCGTTGAGATTGATGTCAATCGTCTTCTCCCAGGTCTCAAAGTCCGCGTCCTCCAAAAAGCGTGTCGGGCCGATAACAGCAGCGTTGTTTACCAGCACATCCACTCTCGAAAAGCGCTCCAAGGTTTGTCTTGCCATGCCGGCCACGCTGTTCGGGTCTGAAACATCACCTTGAAAGACCAGGCATTCTCCGCCCTGTTCGACAATTTTGTGGGCTGTGAGCTCCAGTTCCTTCACGGACCTGCTCATGATTGTCAGTCGCGCGCCTTCTTCGGACATGGCGAGGGCAATGGCCTGCCCCAGCCCGCGACCTGCACCGGTAACAACCGCTGTTTTACCCTTGAGTTTCATAGGCGCCCCTTGTGTTGTTCATTGCCTCTGTATGATGTCCGTCAAAGAGCATGGAAGCAATACTCCCAATTCCGTATTTTCGTCTGAAAAACCCTGTACGTTGGCATTGAGGAACCCAGTAATTGACGATTGATGATTGATGAATAGGGGATTGAGGAATTAGGGATTGTGCAGCAGGTACTGGGTATTGGGGACCGGGTATCAGTAAAATCAAGAGGGTCGGGGATCAATGTGAAGGCAAATTCGAATGTTATCAAATTTGATAGTCTCGTAAAAAGTCGGAAATCATCTTTTTCCGTCATTCCGGTGTAGACCGGAATCCAGTTTTTTCAATTACTTAAGGAGGAGCTGGACCCCCGTTCGAAGATCCCGCATTCATCGGGATTTTCAACGGGGTGACGACTTTTTACGATTTCATCAAATTTTTAAAACAAAAAACCAAGTCGTTGAAATCGTTAACAACTTTTGAAGACTTTCTTTTTCGCCTGTCTCGCCGAATCCTTGTCGAAGGCAGATGCTTTCCCCTTTTCGTGCTTTCGTGATTAAGGTTTTTTTACGATTTTCTGATGCTCTGGTTTTTACCAATACCCAGTACCTGATACCCAATACCCAAAAGAAAAATACAGGATTGACTCCATTTACTCATGGCGGCAGTTTCGCTATAAGAGTGAGAAAAGGAGAATAGGTTCGTGGACACTCAACGCTACCTCACCAATACCCTGTCCAAAAGAAAAGAACTTTTCAAAAGCAGAGAAGAAGGAAAGGTGAAACTTTTCACATGCGGTCCTTCTACATACGGCAGGGCCCACGTCGGCAACTACAGAACTTTTCTCTATGAAGATGTTCTTCAGAGATACATGGAATACCTGGGTTATCAGGTAGAGAGGATGATTAATTTTACCGACGTGGAAGACAAAGCCATTGCCGAGGCACAGGACCAAGGAGTCAGTCTGAAAGAACTGACCGGTCCGGTTGAAGACCGTTTCTTCAAAGAAGCCGATCTCTTGTCGATCAAGCTGCCCGGATACATTCCCCGAGCATCCACGAGCGTGGACCAGGCTGTGCAGCTTATCAAGATCTTGCTCGACAAAGGATACGCTTGAACCGCTTAATACAAGGAGGATTATCATGAGAGTCAAAGTAGATGAAGATCTTTGCATCGGATCAGGGAATTGTGAAGGAACCTGTCCAAAGCTTTTTAAGGTGGTGGATGGCCTATCACAGGTGCAGGCCGATCCGTTACCGAAGGAGGAAGAGGACTGCGCCCAAGAGGCCGTGAATGGATGTCCCGTGGGGGCTATCTCTATAACTTAGCGAGTTTCCACACACCCAAATCGATCCATATGTATATATATTGATAAAACTTTGTATTAAGGAGAATGGAGGCCAAAGGCATGTTCGCTGAGACCACGAACCGGGTGCCCAAGCACACACCCGAACACCTCAATGAAAAAATATTGACCAAGACCAAACAGAACCTCATTTACCATGGAACGAGTCCCGAGGCGATCGGAAACCGGCTCAACAAACTGGACAAGGAATGGGACATTGAACGTGTTCTGGAAGCCAATGCATCCAGTTTGGTGCTGATCGGTTTGATCCTTGGGGTTCTTGTGAGTCCCTGGTTTCACATCGTATCCTTTTTCGTAGGGGCCTTCCTGTTGCAGCATGCCATTCAGGGCTGGTGTCCGCCCATCCGGCTCTTTCGCAGGTTCGGATTTCGAACCCATGCAGAAATCGCGGCGGAGCATTACGCCCTGCGGTTTCTTCGCGGGGACTTCGCAAACGCGAAGGATCTGAAAAAAGAAAACCCCGCCGCTGCAGCCGAGGAGGCTTTCCGCTTGTTCCGGTGGTAGACGGAGTCTTAGATTCCCTTCAAGCTCTCATCCCATGCGGAGACCGTGTCCGCATATTCTTCATGAATCAAAGTGCTGTCCAATTCATATCCTTCTTTTAGCATGGCCTCCTTTTCCTGTTCAGAGAAGTACGTCATAACAGGAAGAAAAAAATGCTTGTCCTCCTTTTCAATGTGCTTGGGATAGAAATCGATCAGGAGCCTGATGCAGTGGGCTATTTCAGGAAGGGCTTCCTCATCGCCCTTGCCATATCTCACATTCGCGTCCACCAGCTTGGCTGTTGTCTCTCTCCCCCATTTGTGTTCTTGCACCAGTTCGTCCAGAATCGTCTTGTGCTCCTTTGAAATGTCCTTCTTCTTGAGCTCCCGAAAAAGAATGTCTTCCTCCTTGCCGTGGTGGCACCGATCCGCATACGTCTTAATAAAATGGGTTGCCGCTTCAACGAACCGAGTATTCACTCGCTTTTGTTTTTCAGCTTCCTGCAACTCTTTTTTCATAAGGGCGATCATACGTTCGATGAGCCTGTGTTCGATCATTAAAGGGCCGATGGGCATCATTTTGCTGAAATCCTCCCGCATAGAAGTCAATCTTGATGTGTTTGTAAAAAGTCAGAAACCGAACTTTTGTTTCATTCCGGCCCCGCATCCAGTGCGGGATAAACTGCAGCCGGAATCCAGGAAAAACAAGGACTTCCGGACCCCGTTTCTCAACGGGGTGACGACTTTTTACGGTTTCGTTAATCTTTCTTTTATATACTCTTTTAGAGCTTCTGCGTTGTTAAGACGTTCGTTTTTCGCCCCGAAAACAAATGTTACACGGCCCTTGCGAGCCTTCTCAAGCAGGCGCTCCACGGCCTCATTACCACCTGTGTTCAGTTCACAGTAATAGCGCCTTTTGAACTCCTCCCATTTATCCGCATCGTGGCCAAACCACTTTCTGAGCGCGTTACTCGGCGCTATGTCCTTGAGCCACACGTCAATGTCGGCTTTTTCTTTACTGATTCCCCTGGGCCATAGCCGATCTACGAAGATCCTGATCCCGTCCTGGGGACCAGGATCTTCATAAGCTCTTTTTATCCAAATTTGCACGCTCCGGCTCCCATAAAGCCTCTTTTACTGAAATCACAGCCGCACTACCGGGATTTTACGCTGACCACCTTGTAGAAAGCCTGCTTCACCGCGCCACAGACGGGGCACTTGTCGGGGGGCTCTTTCTTGGCAATATAGCCGCAGGCATCGCAGATGAAATAATCTTGAACCGGAAATTTTTCCGGATCTTTCAGCGCCTCCTGGAAAAGCTCATGATGAACCTTTTCGACTTTGCTCGCATGGCTGAAGCTGATTTCCGGCCCTTCTTCGTTTTCTTCCTTTGCCTCCGCAAGCATCTTGGGGTACATGCTTTCAAATTCACGCGCTTCTCCGTCTATCGCCTCCCGAAGGTTATCCGCCGTAGTCCCGATCCCTTTGAGATAACTCAGATGGCGTCGCGCATGAATCCTTTCGGATTCAGCCACAGCCTGGAAGAGCTTGTAGACCCCTTCCCTGTATTCATCGGCGGCCCTTTGTGCATAAGCGAGATATCTCTGATAGGCCTGGGATTCCCCCGCAAAAGCCTCCTTCAAGTTGTCCTTTGTTTTGGCCATGCCTTCTCCTCCTTACCATTTGCATCAAAGCAACAGCCGGCGCTCCAACGCATGCTTTGTGAGAACATCAACCGTCTCTTGGCTTGTAACCGGACACACAACCCAGCGATGTGGCGGCGATTCTCCGGATTCAGTGCTTTTACAGGCATCTCATGAAAGCAACCAGCGCTTCCTTTTCTTCTTCAGTCAGTTTTAACTCGGTGACCGTGTTGAAAAATTCCACCGTGTCTTCGAGCGTCAACAAGCGTCCGTCGTGTAGATAGGGGGGCGAATCCTTGATCCCTCGAAGGGTGAAGCTTTTTATGGGCCCTACGCCCGTGATCCATTTGCCGTTGCTCATGCGCGGTTTGTAGAATCGCTGGACCTTCAGGTCGTGCATTTTGTCGTCCGTGTAAAACGGTGCCGGATGACACACGGAGCATTTCCCTTTGCCGAAAAACACCTCCTCTCCCAATAGCTCCTTCTCCGTAGCCGCATCCGGGTCCAGTTTTCCAAAAACATCCAGTTTCGGAGCAGGAGGAAAGTCAAGCAGGTTTTGCATTTGCGCCATCATGGCCACCTGGCTGGCACGATCCGGCAGATTGACGCCCTTTTTTGCTGCAATCACATGGTCGCCGTCGAAATAGGCCGTTCTCTGTTCAAACTCCGTGAAATCCTCGATCGAACGCAAGGACCTTTTGGAACCGTGAATCTGCTGGTTGAACATCCCCCGCAGGCTTACCGTATCCAATCGAAACCGCGCCACCTGGGGCCTTGTGTCCGGATTCAGATGGAACGCGCCGTTGGTATGTCCGTTGGCGTGGCAGTCCAGGCAGGATACGCCGAAACTGGGCTCCTCGCTTTTTCTGTCCTCTGTCTGGTTGAACTGCTGCTGCGGAAAGGGCGTCAGCAAAAGCCTCAGTCCTTCCATCTGAACGGGCGTTAAAATGCCGTTCATGATTTCATAGTAATTCTTGATGGAAAGCAGCTTCCCTTGAGACACGTCGCCCAGGTCAGGCCTTGTGGTCAGAAAAATGGGCGGAGGAAACTCCGGAATGAAATGCTCCGGAATGTCGAACTCCGTATCGAATCTTTCCAGGGAACGTCTTTCCATTCTCTCAATTTCCTTAATCTGGTCTTCCGGGAAGACCTGACCGCCCGTCTCGTGTTTCGCGTGCGGAAGGGGTAGAAACCCCTCGGGGAAAAGTTCCTTTTGGCGAATCTTTTGAGGTGGCATCATCGCCAGCTTCTCCCAGGTCATCCCCTCAGGAAGTTTGACCCGGACACCTTCCTGGATGGGTTTTTTTCCTCCCGACATCATGACATCCGAGGGACGGTCGCTCAGGTCATAACGTCTTTCCAGCAGTTCCATTTGGCGCTTCATATAGGTGGGCTTTTCCGTCACATCTTTTTTCATGATCTCGTCAAATGTTTGGTCGATGACCACAGGCATGTAGGTTTCTACGATGGGATCCACGTCTTCCGGCATCTGGGCCCATGCCAACCCCATGGCCGTCAATGCCGTCAGTACCCCACACAGAATTGTTTTACCGTGGCAGTTGGGTAAAGCTTTCATGTCTTCTCCTTTCTGTTTTTTTTTAAAAGATTGGTTCAACGGCACCCTCATTTTAGCAATATACTCAGAATAAATCCCTCCGGGAATGGGGTGGATCATGTATTCGGCAGCGAGGGCGCATGTACTCGATTGGGCTGGTCTTACCCAATGGGAGGAAGCGGCGGCAGTTCGGCAATCGTAACACATTATGCAAGCGGCTCTGAAGGCTTCCAGGTTTCGGGGTAAGAAACGCAGTCGGACGCGTCTCGTTTAAGATCGGGAGGGATCTTTCGTTCTTGGTATCAAGTGATCTGTGTCGAAGACAATCAGCTCCTTCATGTATTTGGTTCCCTTAGAGACTGTAGGGGTGGCAGCTGCGCTTCTTTTTTGTAAAATCTCACTGCATTCAGACATGTGCCGGGAGAGATACGAGGCCTGTGTCTAATTTGGTTTGACACATATGGGCTTGTTTTTTAAGGTGTTTGTGGAAAGGGAATATCGGCATCAACACCAGTGGAGGTTTCCGATCGGTATCGCGCCGTGGTGCGGCGTAAGAAAATTGATGAAATCGTAAAAAATCGTCATCCCGTTGAAAATCCCGATGAATGCGGGATCTTCGAACGGGGGTCCGGCCCCTCCTTAAGTAATTGAAAAAATGAATTCCGGTCTACACCGGAATGACGGAAAAAGGTGATCTCGGTCTTTTTACGAGACAGTCAAAATCGAGTTTCCGAAAATGCGTTTAAGAGAGGGAGTTTGGTATGAATCCGGGGTAGGCACTCCGGCCAGGATCTCAATTCATCCGCTGTGTACCCCGCGACCTCTGTGAGAGATCTGCTTTTGACATGATAGAAACGGTGAACAGGCGAATTCTTCAGGAAGGTCGAAATTGCCGGCGTATTGCCCCAGCCGGCAGGGTGGCCTTTCTGGTCGATGCAGCCGCCTATTTCAGCGCTTTTGCCGGGGCGGCGGAAAGGGCCCGACAGGCGATATGGATCATTGCCTGGGATATCGACACCCGCATTCAGCTGTTTAAAGACGAAAAACACGGGACCCTGCCGCCGGAACTCGGAGACTTTCTCCGTGCGCTCGTCCGGCAACATCAGTCGCTCTCCATCTATATCCTGGACTGGGATTTTGCTGAGTTTTATGCGCTTGAGCGGGAATTATTACCGGTGTTTAAACTCCCCTGGCGTAAGCACAAGCGCATTCATTTCCAAATGGATAATCGCCACCCTTTGGGCGCCTCTCACCACCAGAAGATTGTAGTGGTGGACGATGCCATGGCTTTTGCAGGCGGCCTGGACTTTGCCGGGGAGCGCTGGGACACCCCCGAGCATCTCCCCGACGATCCCAGACGAACAAACCCCTCCGGCCGCAGCTACGGCCCCTGGCATGATGTCCAGATTGCGGTGGACGGAGAGGCCGCCTCGGAGCTGGGAAAGTTGGTGCGGGAAAGGTGGTTTCGCGCCAACGGAGTGCGCGTTCCGAGCGTAAGGACCGGTGAAACTGATCCCTGGCCGCCTGGAGTAGCGCCCGATCTGGAAAACGTGCATGTCGGTATATCGAGAACAGACCCGGCTTACGAAAGCCGCGAGGGGGCGAGGGAGATAGAGGCCTTGTACTTGGATGCCATCTCATCCGCTCGACGTCATATCTACATAGAAAATCAATATTTCACCTCCACCGCTGTAACCCGAGCCCTCTGTGAACGTTTGGCGGAAAAGGAAGGCCCCGAGATTGTACTCGTGTTGCGGGAAAAATCCAACTGGTTGGAAGAATCCACCATGGGTGTTTTCCGGGCAAAGTTGTTGAGACAGATCCGCCGGGCCAATCGTTTCGACCGCCTTCGTGTATATTGCCCGGTTGTGGGTGGGTCGCAGGTGGTCAATGTCCATTCAAAAGTCATGGTTGTGGACGACGATTTTGTGAAGATCGGGTCTTCCAATTTGAGCAATCGCTCCATGGGAGTGGACTCCGAGTGCGACCTCGCTATAGAATCGGAGGGAGATGAACGCGTTGCGAAGGGGATAGGGGGCTTTCGGAACCGGTTGTTGGCCGAACATCTGGCGGTGGAAACAGCGGACATCGAGAGAGCCCTCGCCACCGGCAACTCCATGATCCAGGCTGTGGAGAAACTCCGGGGATCGGAACGTACACTCATTCCGTTCCCCCACGAAGATATTCCCTGGGCAAGCGATCTCGTCCCCGACGGCACCATCGACCCCCCCGAACCCATCGATCCTGAAAAACTGGTGCAAGAACTGGTTCCCGAGGATGCCGGGAAAAGCCGGAGCAAGCGGGTGCGAAATTTTGTGATCATCTTGTTGTGCCTGCTGGGCCTTGCGGCTGCATGGCGTTGGACACCCCTTGGGGACTACGCGGATTTGGAATATGTTCTTTCAGCCAGAATCTATCTCCAGGGAAACGCGGCCTCGCCCGTCATCGTGCCTTTGGGTTATCTGGTGGGCAGCCTGATTATGTTCCCCGTCACGCTTATGATCGTTGCAACCGCATTTATGTTCGGCGTTCTGCCCGGCACCTTATATTCAATTTTCGGATGTCTTTTGGCGGCAACGGGCACATACGCCCTGGGTCGAGTGCTGGGCCGGGGCACGGTGAGCAAACTGGCCGGGTCCCGGCTGAACCGGTTGAATCGAAGGCTCGCACGCCACGGCGTTCTTACTATTACCACGGTCCGCCTTATCCCCGTAGCCCCCTTCACCATCATCAACCTTGTGGCAGGGGCCAGCCATATCCGTTTTCGAGACTTTTTGCTGGGCACCGTCATTGGAATGACGCCCGGCATTTTGATCATCACCCTTTTTGAGCATCAACTGGAGGCCGCCATCCGGGAACCGGAAGCAAAGAGTCTGGGCATCCTGGCCGCACTGGCCGCTGCCGTCTTGGTGGGCGGGTTCCTGGTTAAGCGCTGGTTGGACAAACGAAGAGACTACGGGGGCCATGAGAAACAATGACCGGAAATTTCTCATATTTAAACTGAGCCTGTGCCGGTGGTGACAAAAACAATTTATGCCGGTTTTACGTTTTATAGCTGCCACATATAATATACACAAATGTGTCGGGACGGACAGGGTCTGCGACCCCCGGCGCGTGGCACGGGTCATCCGTGAATTAGCCGCCGATGTGGTGGGACTCCAAGAAGTGGAATCCCGGGCGGATGGAAATCGGCAATCCGAGCAAATGAACTACCTGGCCCGGGCTGCCGGATTCAGGGCACTGGCAGGACCGACCATCCGGCGTCGGGAGGGAGATTACGGCAATGTCCTGTTGACCCGTTGGCCCGTTTCGCAAAGTCGCCGGGTGGACATCAGCTTTCCCGGCAAGGAGCCGCGCGGCGCCATAGAGGCGCTGCTGCGAATTCATGGAAGACCGGTTCGGGTCGTCGTTACCCACCTGGGCTTGGCCGGCGCGGAACGGCGGTACCAGGCGAGATGCCTGGAAACGCTGCTCTGCGAGGAAAAAGAGGAGGTGCTCGTTCTCCTCGGCGACATGAACGATTGGTTTCCCCGGAGCCGGTCCTTGCGGCTTTTTCATCGCTGCATGGGAAGAGCGCCGGGATGCGCCACCTTCCCCTCCCGAAGGCCCTTTCTCGGCCTGGATCGCATATGGGTCCGTCCATCGGAGGCCCTTTCCTCGGTGTGCGTTCACAAATCGATAGCGGCCCGTGTTGCCTCGGACCACCTGCCTTTGAA
>JAWOGN010000221.1:0-14141 GCA_046496815.1 Desulfatiglandaceae bacterium | reverse complement strand
AGGAGTAATCCAGGGTCTCCTGGGTCGTAAAGAAGCCCTCGAATATCCGCCTCCGATTCTCTGCCGTAATGCCGACGCCGAAATCCCTCACCACCAATTCAGTGCCCTTTTTCTTTTCATGAACACGCACCTCGATTTTACCCCCATCCGGAGTGTTTTCGACTGCGTTTTTCACCAGGCCATTGACCACCTTCTCAAGTGGATCGATGGGAATATAGACGGGGGGGGCGGGTTTAAGACGGCTTAGCACCTTTACTTTTCGATGCGAGAATGCGGGTTTGAGCGCTTTGAGTCTTTCCCGAACATACTTATCCAGGCGAATCTCTTCGGAAACAGCGGCCTTGGGACCGAATATCTTTTCGACACGCTGCCTCACGCGGTCAATGACCGGGCCTTCCCCCACCGCTTCGGCAATAAGCGCTTCAAGTTCATCGGCGCACTCGTCCAAAATCCGAGAGAGAAATTCATGGGTCTTGTATTGCTTTTTTTGCATGATGTCATCGACACCGTACTGTATCTCCAGAATGCGCTCCAGATTGCGTTGGGCCCTTTCTACGGCGGGCTTCCAGGTCTCCTCGGGAAGGCCGGCCAGTTTTTTGGCCAGGATGTTCAAGGTGGGAGACAGGACCGCAACCGGCGTCTTCAATTCATGAGACAGATGATTGATGACTTTGTCCTTTGCACGGTTCATACTTGAAACTTCTCTATAGGCCCGCTTTATCTCTTCAGAAAATCTCGCATTCTCAATGGAAAGGGAGACGGTACCGGCTATCATGCTCAACAGTTCAACGTCCGCCTGGTTGAAATCATCTCCTTTCTTATTGATCGCACTTAAAACCCCAATAATTCGGTCGCTGCTCCTTAAGGGGACCAGCAATAGATTTCTGGTGGTGTACCCAAGTTTTTTGTCTCTCTCCTGATGAAGGTCCCGATCCTTGGAGGTGTCTGAAATAATCAGGGGTTCGCCCGTGCGAATCACTTTGCCGGACACGAGCTGATCCATAGAAAACCGACTCTCCTTTACCCTTTTCTGTGTGTCGGTGTCGTCATACGCAGAGCCCAGAAAAAAGAGTTCTTGTTTCTCTTCATCATGAAAAACGACCAGCGCCCCCTCGGTCCCGATGAGCCTTTTGATCTCATTGCTGATATAGTCCAGCAGCTCTTCCAGGTCAGGATATGCCGGGAGCGCCGTGCTGATACGCAAGAGCGCATCATTGGTTCGGTAGGCCTTAATGATTTCCTCGGAAAACCTGGCATTTTCAACAGAAAGCGACACGGTTCCGGCGATTGTGCTCAAAAGCGCCGTATCTGTTTGGTCAAAGTCCCCGTCCTTTTTATTGATCGCAGCCAGTACGCCAATGATGCGATCCCCGCTCCTGAGCGGAACCAGAAGCAGATTCCGGGTATGATATCCCAATTTGTTATCCCGTTCTTTATGAAGGTCGGGATCTTCGGAGGTATCGGAAACGATAATGGGTTCGCCCGTTTCGATGACCTTGCCCGCCACCAGCCGATCCATAGGGAAACGAACCTCTTTAACCCGTTTTACAGCCGCCGTGTCATCATAGGCAGCACCGAGAAAAAACAGCTCATCTCTCTCTTCGTCCAGCAATGTCACGAGCGCTCCTTCCGTTTCCAGGAGTCGTTTGACTTCGTTGCTGATGTAGTCCAGGAGATCCTCCAAATCGGGATATTCGGGCAGGGCGGTACTGATGCGGAGGATCGCTTCGTTATTCCGGGCGATTCGTTTTTCGCGCGTGATATCGCGATATATGACGATTTCGCCGGCGGGCTCATTTTTTGACACCGAATAAACAGCCGCCCGCATCACCACGTCCAAAATCCGCCCATCTTTGGTCAGTCTTTTGGTTTCATGTCGCTGGATAATTCTTTCCGCCAGGAGCCTTTTGATCATTTCGCTCGTTTCTTCTTCAAGGCCTTGGGGTACCGAGGGGATCGTCTTCCCTTCAAGTTCGTGCAGGGTCCAGCCGAAGGTGTTGGTGAATTCCGAATTCACATAGTAAACACGGCCGTCCAATGTAAAAACCACCACCGGATACGGGAGAAAATCCATAAATGCTCTGAGCCGCCGTTCTGATCTTCGAAGTCCTTCTTCCGCCAGTTTTCGTTCCGTGACATTCTGAAGGGTTTCTATGGCCCCGATGACATTGCCCTCGGCATCCTTCAAGGGCGCGGCGGAAAAGAATAGCCATTTGCCATTTTCGCCCAACTCCGGAAAGAAGTCTTCTGCCTCGTATCCGCCATCAATCACCTGAGATTTCTGATATTTGGTTCCGTAGTACTTGAGAATGTCTTGTTCCGAGGCATTGTCCACAATGAGGTCCGCCATAACCGGTCTTTCTTTAGAATAGAATGTCATCCATTGCTTCTGGGTTCCGATCATTTCACTGGCGGGAATGCCCGTTAGTTTTTCAAATGATCGGTTACAGTTTGTAATGCGGTGTTGATTGTCGATGACAAACGTCGGTATCGGGGTCCCCTGGACGATTTGTGAGTGCCTTTCCTTACTCAGTCGCAGCGCTTCTTCGGCGGCTTTACATCGGGCGGCTTCCTTCTGTAGCTTCTTGAGCTGTTTTTCCAAGTCTGCGTAGGGTACCTTTTTGCCCATCAATATCCTCCTGTTTTGGTAAGCCGGCGGCGAAAAGATTTGGGTAAGGCGTCGCGTTAACACCGCCTCTGATTTCCTTTCCCTTTAAGCTTATCGCAGTCATCCGCAGATAGCAACCGTCACCGCCCGAATCCAACGAGTGAAAAATGCTTGGGTTGAAAATCAAGAATGCCTATAATGAAGCCTCGGTTTTTGCGTGCGAAAGGAGCGGCAAGTCTCCTGTTCAGGAGCGACACCCCGATCGCTGCCTTGACAGGTTCAACATTTTTTCTTAGCTTCCCGTATCAAAACGAAGTTCTTTTGACATGTGAACTTACGGCGATAAAATGAAAGGCGCCGATTCAGTTGAAGACGTTGATAAAACGTACGAATAAACTTTTGTAACCATTCGCATTTTCATCCATTTTTATTTTAAACCGATTGAATTTTTCAAGAGGACAGGCGCATGTTTAGACATATTCTTGTTCCTACCGATTTCACGGGAAAAAGTCTGAGAGCGATGGATATCGCGGCCAAGATGGCTTTGAATGAGGGAGCGAAACTGAGCCTCCTGCATGTGATTGAAACAATTGAAAGCACAGACTACGAGGAATTCAAAGATTTCTATGCGAAATTGAGAGAGCGGGCTGAGAAGAAATTAGACGAAATGACAGCCCGGCACGGAGGTGAGGCGCTGTCCATTCATGCAGAAATCATTTTCGGGAATAGGGCGCGGGAGATCATAGACTTTGCGCAGCAGCATGACGTAGATCTCATCGTCCTGAGCTCTCACAAGATCGCCAAAGAAAGCCCGGCCCAAGGCTGGGGGACCATCAGCTACAAAGTCGCCATTCTTTCACATTGCCCGGTGATGATGGTCAAATGATCATATTTTCTGCGGGTGTCATTGGCTTGGATTTGCCGGATACCTGATCACGGACCGGTCCCTATCGAAGGGAATTCACTTATGATTGAATGGTTGAAAATATGCTGAACAAAACAGCCGGTTTCGATTCATTACCCGATTATCACATGCATACGGCCCTCTGTAAGCACGCGGAGGGGGACCCGTCTGAATATCGAAAAACAGCGCAAAGACGCGGCATACCCGAGATTTGTTTTGCGGACCATGTGCCCAGTCCCGACGGATACGATCCCGCCAACAGAATGGAACTGAATCAGTTTCCCCGGTACATGCAAATGATCCGGCCGCTTCAGGACAACCAGGTTCCCCATGTCCTCCTGGGAATAGAAGCGGACTATTATGACGGATGTGTGGAATTCCTGGGTGAATGGCTTCCCAAACAGCCGTTTGATTTTATCCTCGGCTCCGTGCATTACATCGAAGATTGGGGATTTGACAACCCCTTGGAACTTCACATCTGGGAAACCGCTGACGTAACGGCTGTGTGGCGAAGGTATTTTGAGCTCATTGGACGACTGGCCGGTACGGGGCTGTTTGACACCGTCGGGCATTTAGACTTGCCGAAAAAATTCGGTCACCGTCCCCGGGACAGCGCAGTTGAGGAGATGGCGAAGCCCGCGCTGGATCGTATTGCCGGTGCCCACATGGGAATCGAAATAAATACATCGGGACTGAGAAGACCGGTGGCGGAGATTTATCCTTCGCCGCTGCTCCTTTCTCTGGCAAGAGAGCGGGAGATCCCCATATGTTTTGGATCGGACTCCCATCGGCCTGAGGATGTAGGCGCGGACTTTGACAAGGCACTCAGTCTCGCACGGGATGTGGGTTACACGGAGTACTTTAAGATCAGGGCCCGGCAGAAGTCTCTCTTTCCATTGGCGGAATCACGGAGTCCGGCGGAGGATCGGAATGCATAGGAAATTTCACGGCGGGCTCGCTCAGGCTTGGAATTCTTTCCGATTCCGTTTCCACCGGGTGCTGTTTTATTCTCCGGTGTCCTTTTTCGAATTGAGCGCTTTTTGGAGCTTTTCTCCCAGGGAACCCAGGGATTTTCCCTCGCCCTCAGCGAATTTACGCCATTCGTCCTCGTCTCTGGAATCCCCCGGCCCGAGAGTGATTCTTCGATCGTCAGGCTTGATTTCCTCAATCACGACCGAAATGGGGTCGCCTTGTCTCAATTTCTCGATGGATGTGGGCTCGGATGATTTCTTGAACCCCGATTTCGGAAGAAGCCCTGTAATTCCCGGCTCCAGTGTGACAAAATAACCGAATTTCTCCTTTTTCTCAATCCGGCCCTCCACGGCCTGACCTATGCGATACTTCTCCGGCACATCCAACCAGGGATCTCCTTCCGCATCTTTGATGCTTAACGAGATCCTCCTTCTGGAAGGATCAACCTCTTTGACCACTACGGAAACGGTCTCCCCCGGCTTCACCTCGTTCTCAGGCTTGACGACCCTTTTCGTGTAGCTCATTTCACTGATGTGGACCAGCCCCTCAATTCCAGGGGCGATTTCAACAAAGGCGCCGAAATTGGAGCATCGCGTAACCTTTCCGGTTACCTTGTCGCCCTCCTTGAATGCGTCACTCACGCGTTCCCAGGGATCCCCGGTTACCTGCTTTATGGAAAGCGAAATCTTCGGGCGATCAGGTCTTTCGCCGGCTTCGATACCGATTATTTTCACCGGAACGTGATCCCCTGTTTTAAAGGCATCCCCCGGTTTCTCCACCCGGGACCAGCTCAGTTCTGAAAGGTGGACCATACCCTCCAGACCGGGGAAAAGTTCCACGAAAGCGCCGTAGGGCATCAACTTTGTGATCCTGCCTTCCATTTGCCCCCCGACTTCGATGCCCTCAAGGAATTCCTTTCGGGCTTTTTTTTGTTCTTGATCGAGCAGGGCACGTCTTGAAAGCACGATGTTGCCGCCGTCTTCCTCAAACTGGGTTACGAGAAACGGGTACGTCTCTCCCACATATTCGTTGGGCGCTTCAATGTATTTCAAATCCATTTGACTGATGGGGCAGAATGCGCGCCTTTTCATGATGTCGACATGGAATCCCCCTTTGACCACCCCCATGACTTTTCCCTCCACGGGTACCGCACTTTCAAATGCTTCCTCCAACGCTGCGAGGCCGCCGATCCCCGAAAGGGCCTCGGAAAGTCTGATTTCCCCCCCATTGACCGACACTGCATACAATTCGAGGATATCGCCTTTCTTGTAGGGCAATTTTCCGTCGGCATCGAGAAGTTCCTCTTTATCTACGAAACCGTCTAATTTTGTCCCGGTGTCGACAAAAACCGTGTCTTTTCCAATTGAGATGATTTCTCCCCGCACCTTGTCTCCCACCTGAATGTCATCGTTCAGACGAGAACTGTAGGATTCCAGGAGATCGGCGAAACTCTCTTCTTCATCAGTGCTTTCTTCCACAAAATCATCCGACATAATCGTTGCTCCTAGAGAAAATGAATGTGATAGGGATTATAAAACAAAGCAAGTGGTATGTGTAACATAAATCGTGTTTTTACCATTACACTGATTTCAATGCGAAATCGATACCCTGCAAGGGTGACAACACCGGTTCATTCTGCTATAGAGTCGGAGACCCCACCTTGGTTCGAGCGAATCAATGGGATTTTCCAACGTTACGTTGCGGTCCGGCCCATCCGGCTGTATGGTTTATTACAGGAGGCAATCGTGTTTACATTTATTCACGCTGCAGATATCCATTTGGATAGCCCCCTTCGCGGGTTGTCACGCTACGAAGGAGCGCCTGTGGAGCGCATCCGCGGAGCGACGCGAGAGGCTCTCAATAATCTCGTTCAAACCGCCATCGATGAAAATGCTGCGTTTGTGATCATTGCGGGGGACATTTTCGACGGTGATTGGAAGGATTACAATACCGGTCTTTTCTTTGCAAGTCACATGTCGAGATTACGCGAGAATGGGATTCAGGTCTTCCTGCTTTCGGGAAATCATGATGCTGCCGGCAAAATCACCAGAACACTTAAAATGCCCGACAACGTCGTACGCTTTCCGACGAAGCATGCGAAAACCTTTATCCTTGAAGCGTGTGGCGTGGCGATTCACGGCCAGGGATTTTCTCGACCGGATGTCACGGAAAATCTGGCCGCCGGCTACCCTGCGGCCGTTGAGGGTCTCTATAACATCGGCGTTCTTCATACCGCCGCAACGGGCCGGGAGGGCCACGAACCCTATGCACCCTGCAATATGGAGGACTTAATCGGCAAGGGCTATGACTATTGGGCACTTGGACATATCCACAAACGAGAGATCCTACATGAGTCGCCATGGATTCTGTTTCCGGGGAATCCCCAGGGACGGCATGTCAGGGAAAGCGGCCCCAAAGGGTGTACGATCGCCACCGTAGACGATGAGCGCTCGACGCGCGTGGAGATGAAGCGTCTTGACGTGATTTGCTGGGCCGGCCTCCGGGTGGATTGCACGGGAGTACGATCCGGCGATGGCGTCGTGGCGTCGGTGCGATCCGCCCTTGAAGATGAATTGGCCCACACAGAGGGTCGAATGCTGGCGGCGCGGGTTGAAGTTTACGGATCCTGTCGTGCGCACGAGGCCCTGACTTCAAATCCGGAAAAGTGGATCAACCAGATCCGGGCTGAAGCGACGGATGTGAGCGGCGGAGAGCTCTGGCTGGAGAAGGTTTTGCTTCATACGACCCTCAGTGTGGATTTGAAGAAACTGGTCGCGGGGGAGAGCCCCGTGAGTCATTTGCTGAACTTCATGAATGACCTGGAATCGGATCCCATGGAACTTTCAGGGCTGGCGGAACTGCTCGCGAATTTTAAGTCCAAACTGCCGCTTGAGCTTCGTTCGGGGGAGGACGCAATAGACCTGGAGAGTCCCGAACGGATTCGTGAAATCCTGGAGGAAGCCCGGCAACTGTTGCTTCCTCATCTTCTTGCGAAAGGCCTCGATCAATGAGATTGCTCAGTCTCGAACTGCTGGCATACGGACCCTTCAGTGAAAAAACCCTGGATTTGTCGGACGGAAACGCGGGACTGCACCTTATCTACGGCCCCAATGAGGCGGGGAAATCCGCCGCTTTGCGCGGTTTGACAAATCTGTTCTTCGGGTTTCCAACGCGAACAACCGACAATTTCCTCCATGAAAACATTCGACTCCGCATGGGCGGTCGCATCCGTCACTCAGACGGCGAGGAACTGCATTTCTTTCGACGAAAAGGACTCAAAGACACCTTGCTGGATGGTTCGGGTAAGGCCATGACGGACGGGGCCCTGCAGAAGTATCTCGGCGAGTTAACCCGGGAGGTGTTTGTCAGCATGTTCGGCATGGATCATCAGGTTTTGATAGAAGGCGGGAAGGCCTTGGTTGCCGGGGGCGGTGACATTGGGGAGAGCCTTTTTGCCGCGGGAATGGGCATTGCGGGTATGCGCCGGATTTTGGAGGCCTTAGAGGCCGAATCGGAAGAACTCTTCAAGCCGAGCGGGCGTATTCCAATAATCAACCGCCTCATTCAGGATTTCAAGGATGTGAAGAAACAGTGTGCAGATCAATCCCTTTCTTCAAAGGATTGGTCCACACACGACCAAGCACTTTACGCTGCAGAAACAGAAAAGCGCCGGCTCGGAGAGAATCTGCAAATGCTTCTTTCGGAGCGCAATCGAATGGCGCGTCTTCAAAAGGCGATTCCCAAAATCGTCAGCCTTCGGAGGACCCAAGACGAACTGAAGAGACTGGGAGCGGTCATTCCGATTCCCCCCGAATTTTCTGAAAAGCGTCAGGCCGCACAAGAGACGCTTCGTCGGGCCAGGGCCGCGGAGGCGCGGTTGCAGGTGGATCTGAAAAAGGTCGAGAAAGACATTTCGAAAATCATGCCCTCAGACGCTTTGATACAAGCACAGAAAGATATCAAAGCGCTTTTTCTGCGCTCCGGCAGTCACAAAAAGGCGATGTTGGATCTCCCGAAAAGAAGGGCGGACCATTATCGATTGCTCGAAGAGGCTCAAGCCATCCTCAAGCGACTGGGGCCGGAGTGGTCCCTGGAGAATGCGGAGTCACTTCGAATCACCGACGCTCAGATCGCACGGATTCGTGCGCTTGGCCGGGAGTTGGAGCCGCTGCTCGAGCGCCGGCAGGGAGCCAACAAGAGAAAAGCAGACTTGATGGCAGAGATGATTTCCGCACAAGATGACCAGGCGAGGATGCCCGAGGTAAGAGACACACGCAAATTGGAGCGTTTGCTGTCCAAGGCCCAAAAACAGGGTGATTTGGATGCCCAGTTTCAGAAGGTGACGGAAGAGTTGAGCGTTCGTCGGAAAGCGATTGATCTCCGTCTCAAACGGCTTGAATTCTGGGAAGGCACCTTGGAAGAACTCGAAAGCGCGAATGTCCCGGCGGAGGAGACCGTTGGGCGGTTTGAAACAGAGTTTTCAAAGGTGAATGCGGAGGTGGTGCGGATTGAGGAAGCGATTTCCGAGCAAAGAGATCGTTTGTTAAGGTTAGAACGGCAGATTGAAGCCCTGAAGGCGACCGGCTCCATTCCCAGCGAAGCGGCCTTGCGCCGAGCCCGCAACCATCGCGATGCGGGGTGGCGGCTTGTGCGCGACGCATGGTTACTGGGAAAAATCGATTCGGAGCAAATCAGGGCATATGACCCCGAAACGAAGGAGTTGGCGGAAGGGTATGAAAAAAGCGTTCGGGCGGCCGACGAGGTCGGCGATCGCCTCCGAAACGAGTCGGAAAGAGTCGCAAAACTGGCCGGGTTCAGCGCAGATCGAGAGGAATCAAAAAAACGGATCGCCGCCCTGGAAAAAGATCTGGAGAGCGCAAAGGCGGCGTATTCAGCGATTGAGAGCCGATGGAATGAACTCTGGATGGCGTTGAGCATCCGGGCGCGAAAACCGAAGGACATGGCGGGGTGGCTGAAACAGGTCGAGAGACTGATGGGCGAAGCGGCGGATCTGCGTGCGCGCAGGGCGGAGGTTGAGCGGGTAGGGGACTTAATTCATGCGCATCGGAGGGCATTGAGCGCTGCGCTTGAAGCGCTGGGGGAGACACCTACCGAAGCAGGGGAAACGCTGGGAGATTTGTTGGACCGCTGCCAATCGCTTGTGAAGGATATGACGAACACACACCGGAACAGAGAGAATCTGCTGAGACAAATCAAAGACCTCAAGCGTCGGGTTGTCGACACGGAAAAGGATTTGAAACAGGCGGAAAAAGCTCAAAGTACATGGCAAAAAAGGTGGGGAAATGCGCTGAAATCCCTCGGATTGGACGAAAGTGCGCTTCCGGGCGAAGCAGACGCGGTTCTGGATCGAACCCAGGCGTTATTTGAACGAATGGAGCAGGCTCAGGGAGTTCAGGGTCGGATCCGAGCCATGGAGGCGGACGCGAACCAATTTTCAGAAACGGTCTCCGAGCTTTGCTCCCGTTTGGCGCCTGAACTCCAAGCGTCGCCGTCGGACGATGCCGTGGAAGTCCTGAACGAAAGGCTTGAAAAGGCGCTCACGGATGCCGCTCGTCTGGAGGAGCTGGAGAAACAGCGAAAATCAATGGGACTTATGATTCGTGAGGAGCAGGCTGCCATTCGCGAAAGCGATACCACATTGGCCGGAATGTGCCTGCAGACGGGCGTACGCTCACCTGAGGAACTGCCGGAGATGGAGCGAAAATCCGCCGAAGTCCGGGATAAACGACAGCGCATCGAAACGCTTGAAAACGAACTCGCCGAGTACAGCGCCGGTAGCAGCATCGAGGCACTCATCCATGAGGCTGCTGAGATCGATTTCGATGCCCTCCCTTCCGTGCTTGATGAGCGGAATGTGCAAATTCAGGCGTTGGAAGAAAAGCGGTCTGAATTGGATCAGTTGATCGGCAGTGAACGGGCGGCGCTCCATGCGATGGACGGCAGAGGGGATGCGGCTGAGTTGGCCGAAAAGTCTCAGGGATTGTTGGCTGAACTCAAGGAAAAGGCGGAGCGCTACGCCGTTATCCGGGTCGCCTCAAGCGTGCTCCGAAAGGAAATCGAGCGATACCGGGAGGCAAATCAAGGGCCTATCCTCGAACGTGCAAGCGAATTGTTCAGGATTCTTACATTGAACTCGTTTCAGGCTTTGGGATCGGAATTTGACGAAAAAGACAATCCGATACTCGTCGGTATTCGACCCTCCGGGAAGAAGATCATGTTGGAAGGAATGAGCGACGGAACCTGCGATCAGCTTTATCTGTCACTTCGTCTCGCGAGCATCGAACACCGGCTTCGAGACAGCGAGCCCATTCCGCTCATCCTCGACGACATTCTCATCAATTTTGACGACGAGAGATCCCTTGCCACCCTCAAAATCCTCTCGGATCTTTCCGAAAAGGCCCAGATTATTTTTTTTACCCATCACCGGCATTTGGTAGAAATCGCAGAAACCAACATCGATCGTGACATCCTTTTTACCTATTCGCTTGCATAGGGATCGAGTATGAATTCAGGGCGTTGCAAACGTGAAGATGCTGATTGTTGTTTCCTGTGTTTTCCTTTCAATACCTACCGGTCCAGCTCCGACCGTAAGGATCGAACCATCATCCATTCATAAAAAGCCGGCGATATTTTTGTGACCAGTCTTGTGAGTCGGCCGACAGCGCTGAGAATTAACAGGCGTTTGCCGCTTTCGGCTGCGCGAAAAACCGACTCGGCGACACTCTCCGGACTCATCAGGCGGCCCAAAGTCGAGCGGGGGTGCGGGGTAGGCCGACCGTCCCCGTCCAGGGCGGTGAAGGCGAAGTTGGTGTCCACGAAGCCCGGACAGACGATCATGACCCCAACCCCCTCATTTCGCAGTTCGGCTCTGAGTGAATCGAACAGGCCGTGTAAGGCGTGCTTGCTGGCGGCATACCCGGTACGGCCGTAGAGGGGAGCGAAACCGGCGATGGAGCTGATAACGATAAGGAGCCCCCGCCGCTTGACAAGGCTGGGAAGCGCCGCCTTGGTGCAGTGCAGCGACCCGAAGAGGTTGACATCCATGACCCGGCGAAACACGTCGGTCGCAGTTTCGGCAAAGGCGCTGCGCTGGGTGATGCCTGCGTTGTTGATGAGCACATCCACCCCTCCGAGTGTTTCAACCAGCTTCGCCATTGCGTCTTTGCAGTCCTGTTCCCGGGTGACATCACAGGGAAGGCCATGGCAGGCGATGCCGTCCGCCCTCAAATCCCCTGCTGCGGATGCAACGGCATCCCTTTCAAGGTCCAAAAGGCCCACCTTGGCCCCGGCTCGACCAAAGCGGCGGCTGAAGGCCCTGCCCAGGCCACCTGCCGCACCCGTGATGACCACTGTTTTGTCTTCAAACAGACGCTTCGCGGACATTTTTTTTCGCCTCGATAAAGTATTCGAATGCCTGTCGGGTGCTTTTCTGAGGAACATAGCCGAATTCGTGCTTCAGTTTTTGATTGCTTAACACGGGACGGTATCGCAGGAAGTTGATCTGCTCAGGCCCGTATTGGGTGAACCCCAGCCTCTGAAGCACAATCAAGGCGGCCCGGAGCATCCATGCGGGCAGGGGCAGATAGGGTTTATGCATGATGTGTGCGATTTCCTTCATCGTCAAAACACCGTCGCCGGCCAAATTGTAAATACCGGTCAAATCCTCGAAAATACCCTTCAGGATACAGGCGATCACATCCCGGTCCCAAATGACGACAAAGGGTGAAGCAGCGCCTCTGACTCCCAGAATTATCTGTTTGTCAAGCAGGGCGGTGAACTGGTTGTGAGCCGTGGCCCCGAGGATGGTTCCCGGGCGAAAAACCAGCTGGTTGAGTTGCGGGTGGGTCCGGCGGTAACGGGCGAGCACCTCCTCTACCAACCGTTTGTGACAGGCGTAGGCGAATTCAGCGTTTCCCCGCAAAGCATCGCTTTCCACCAACCATGCCGGGTTGTCGGGATGGTAGCCGTATGCCGCCCCGCTGCTGGTGATGATCAGCTTATCAACGCCGGCCTCCGTACAGACCCTCAACAGATTTTCGGTCCCCAGCACATCCACCGAGTACTCAAATTCACGATTTGTATCTTTACCCGGTGTGACAATGGCGGCGAGGTGGACCACAACATCAATTGCCCGGTCTGTAAGAATCCTGGATAATTCGGGGGAGCGGACGTCGGCCGTGAGGTATTCTATGCCGGGAAGACGAAGGTGGGGCTCCACAGGGCGCACGTCTGCAGCGACGATGGTTTTGAGCGGCCTTTCATATCGGGCAAGCGTCTCCATGAGTTGACATCCCAGGTAACCGCCGGCCCCGGTAACCAGGACGGCTTCCGGTTTCTTTCCGGTCCGGCTCACACCGGAACCTCGCGCATCTCAGTAGCGGGGGGGCGACTGGACCAGAAAAGGGCCACGCTCAAACCGGCGATGATGTGCCAGATACCCCACCACGCGGCGATAATGGCCATGCCGCCCAGACCGTCAAAGAAATCAAAGATCAGGACGAGCGCGAGAGCGGAGTTTTGGATGCCCACCTCAAGAGACACCGCTCGCACGTCCCGTGTTTCCAGCCCCAAGATGCGGGCGGACCAGTAGCCCAGGTTGAGGGCCAGGGCATTGTGAATCAGAACGGCAAAGACAACAACTCCGATGACATGCAAAAAAATTTGCCAATTGGCCCCAAGTGCCGCGCCCACAAAGGCGAGAAAGACGAGGAAGGAAAAGACCTTGAAGGGCTTGCGGATTTTGCCGGCGAGGGCCGGGAAGAACCTCGAGAGCAAGAGCCCCAGGCACAGGGGGACGCCAAGGATCAGAAATATGGTGGTAAAGACGTCCACGGGGTTGAGACTCACCCGACGTAGAATGGGTGCGGTGGCCGGATTGAGACTGCCCCAGATCGCCAGGTTCAGGGGGGTCATGAACACGGCCGCCGCCGTGGACACCGCCGTCATACTCACGGATATGGCGGCATTGCCGCGGGCCAGGTAGGTCATGATGTTGGAGAGGTTTCCACCGGGACAGGCGGCGACAAGGATCATGCCCAGAGCAACGGAAGGGTAGGGTCGCCAAATCAGGGTCAGCAGGTAGGTAAATCCGGGCAAAAGAATAAATTGTGCGCCGAGCCCGATGGCCGGTGCCTTCGGTGACACGAGAATTCTTTTAAAGTCGGCAAGCTTCAGTTCGAGGGACACGCCCAACATCATCAAGCCGATAACGGCATTGAGCGCCAGAAGACTTTGTGGGCTGAAGTTGAGTCGAATCTGATCTACAGCGGCCGGGTCCATTCTATTTTCCCTCCGGTTCCTGGTGCATCGCTTTGAAATGCAAGAGACCCGGCGCCCACATGTGTTTCACCGGATCCACGTCCACGTGAATGACCGCGCACTTCTCCGACGCCAGGGAGCGCTCCAGGGCCGGCCGAAGTTCCCCGGGATCGGCCACCCGCTCTCCGTGCGCCCCCATTGCCTCGGCCAGCTTGTCGAAGGCGATTTCCCCAAGATCGGTGTTGATCGTCTCCTCGGGTCCGAGGGATTTCTTGATCATGGTCTTGACAGGTCTCAATGCAAACTGCTGATTGATTTTGACCATTCCCCATTGCCGGTCGCAGATCACCAGAAAGACGACGTTGAGCCTGTTTCGGA
>JAWOGN010000161.1:0-3123 GCA_046496815.1 Desulfatiglandaceae bacterium | reverse complement strand
GCCTCGAGGATACTTTCGGAATGGGCCATTTGAACCAATTCGGTGGCATCTTTCTCCAGCAAAGCCCCCGGCTCTCTTACCAAAGGCGGGGTCTGTCGCAAGGCATCTCGCGGAAGGGTCGCCGCCAGTCCACAGTTTCGCGTCAAAACACCCGTGTGAAAAACCCCCTGGCGAATATCTTTCACGGCAGCATTGCCGTTGAGCCCTTGAATCAAATCATCCAAAATCTTCATGACGAGTCTCACTATGCCGCATGGTATGTTTAGGATATGTGCCGGATTTCACTCCTCCGGGATCCATTCCGGGGCATAGCGGTCACATCCGCACCGATTCGCCCTTTTCGCGTGTTCACCCGCCGATACTGTTCATCCGCCGAACACATTTGCGGGGGTTCAGTTTTATGAATCCATGAGACTTGGGTTTTTCTTCAATGGTATGTCGTATGAGGTCCAATAGGTAATTGTCCCCGCTGCCTTCCCTCAAGGGCGTCTTTATGTCGGTCTCCTGGTCGGAGAACAGGCACCCTCTCAAATGACCGTCTGCCGTCAGTCGCAATCGGTTGCAGTTTTCACAGAAATGATTGCTTAAAGCGCCGATAAGGCCGATCTCCCCCCTGGCCCCCTCGAGTGCATATCTTTCAGCCGGGCCATCCAACGGATTGTGACCGATGGAATGAAGTTTCCCCATCGTTTGAACGGTCCTGAGGATTTCTTCTGTGGAAATAAACCTGTCGACGTTCCAGGTGTTCCTGTCGCCGATGGGCATGAACTCGATGAACCGCACATGGTAGGGCTTTTCCAGGGTCAAACGGGCAAAATCCAGTATTTCATCATCATTGACACCCTTCATGGCCACTACATTGATTTTGATCGGGTTGAATCCAAGACGTTCCGCTTCTTCGATTCCTTTCCTAACTTGGTCAAAATAATCTCGTCCGGTAATCTGATGGAATCGCTCCGCTCTGAGCGTATCCAGGCTCACATTGATGCGGCAGATGCCACAGTCCCGGAGTTTGGCAGCCAGCGCCTTGAGCAAAACCCCATTGGTCGTCAGTGTGATTTCCTCCAAGACTTCTATTTGACACAGCCTTTTTAGAAAATGGATGAACCCCTTACGGACCAGAGGCTCGCCGCCTGTCAACCTCACCTTGCGAATCCCGTGGTGACTGCAAAGACTCACCAAATGGAGTATTTCCTCGTAGGTAAGAACTTCCCGGTGCGGGATAAAATCGATGCCCGACTCCGGCATACAGTAAATGCATCGCAAGTTGCACCGGTCCGTGACGGAAAGACGAAGGTAATTAATAACCCGATGATTGTTGTCTATGAGTTTGTCGTTTTTCATAGGTATTCTCAGGGTACCCCATCGGTTTTGCCTTGATTCCGTCGCTTGACCGCAGCGTAGTAAACAGCGCCGTCTCTGCGGTCCGGACGGATTTGATCGGTTCGGAGCAATTTGCCAAGATATTTGGACACTTCATTGAGATGCATGCCGAATATGTCTCCAATTTGTTTTGCAGTGCAGGGACGGCGTGCCAACATGGCGTAAATCGTATCTTCGTTCACATGTACGTCTGCGGCATGCTTTGTATCGAACTCGGCGATTATCTCGGCAGTCGGGGTAAACAGGCCGGTCAGGGCTTGCAGGCGTTCCTTGGAAACCGCCATCGCGAAATCCTCTGCGGGCGGACGCACAGCCGTGTTTAGTTGGATACGATCCGGACCGATTCTCTTTGCGAGTTCTGCAATCTTGCGGACGTCATCCGGCATCGCGTTCAACCCCTCCAACAAAAATACTTCCATCCATAGCCGTCCTGTGAATTGGCTTCGAAAGGCCTTTTGTCCCTGGACCAGGTCATCGAAACGCAGTTGGGGATGGGGGCGGTTGACCCATTTATAGGAAGCCTGATCCCAGGCGCTTAAAGAAACCTTGACCACGTCGGCATGCGCGGCCGCTTCGCGAACCTCCTGAAGGTACAACATCGTGCCATTCGTTAAGAGCGCGGCCGGGATTGAAGTGTTTGATCGGACGAACTCCAGCACCGCTCCGAATCGGGAATGGAGTGTCGGCTCCCCTGATCCGGACAGGGTGATATAGTCGGCCTCACCGCTTGCGTTGAACCAGTTTTTCAGCTCGGCAAGAACGGCATCCGTCGGGACGTATTCTTTGCGTGAAATCGTTTCCTTCCGTGTTCGTCCCAGCTGACAAAACACGCAATTCAGGCTGCATGTTTTATACGGTGTCAGATCAACGCCCAGCGACCGTCCGAACCGACGCGAGGGGACCGGTCCGAAAAGATAGCGATACTTCTTTGCCATGTTTATTTCCCTTCAGGGTCTGAGTCGGGGGTGGGTCTCGGCGATTCGCACGGGAAAGTGAGTGCCGCGGGAACGTGCGCCTTACCACAGGCAGACCAATTTTTTCCCATCCTTGAGTTCGCCTCTTATTTTCTCCATATGGCGCAGGACTGCAAGCTCCCTTTCAAGATCCGTCTGCTTCATTTCAAGTATATTCATCAGTTCCCCGGCTTCGGTTGGACCCTTTTCTGTCAGGACGTGAAGAATTTTTTCCTGCGAAGGATTCAATTCGAGTTCGTGACGGCTCTGCTTCAGGAATGTTTTGGCACTGTGCACCGCCCAGGGGTCGCATGCCTTTGAAGGAGAGAGGAGGTCCATATAGCAGTCCTCGCAGAGAATCCGACCGTGCAGTTTTCTTTCTTCTCCATTCGGGATTCGGTCTTGACATCTTTCACATTGCATCGCGTTATACTCCTCGACATTCTTTGTTTTTGGCCGCTGCCGGCTCCTTTTTGAAAAGTCACAGACTGTGTTATCCCCTTGGTCCAAGCATGGCTTCTCAATAGGTCACCGACGGAAATAGTCGTTTGTCTGTGTGGGGAAGAAAAAGTGCGGCGACGTATTCATCCATAAACGGCTGATAGGTCGAGAGCTCTATATTGGTTGTGCTTTTTGCGATGTGAATGGCCCTTTCAAACGCATGGCTCGACAAAAGGGCCATGCGAGCGCCCATCAGCGAGCTGTTCCCGATGAATTGGATTCGTTGGGGATCGATGTCCGGCAGCAAACCGATCCCGATGGCCTTGGGAATATCCAAGTAACTACC
>JAWOGN010000285.1:0-12007 GCA_046496815.1 Desulfatiglandaceae bacterium | reverse complement strand
GAGACGAGAAATAGAAGGATAATCAGGGTGATGAGTTTTTTTATCAGATAGCGCGTCATGGTTTAGGTCAAAAGCGGCCGAAGACAGGTCCCGGCCGCTCTCGATGGTTTAGGTTATTTCTTCCACCACACCTGAGTGCAGTCCAAGGCAATGGTGGGGTAGTTTTCCCACCAACCCATGACGCCGGCTTTCATTACGGGTAAACTGGGAGCGGAAAATAGGAAGCCATTGACGGCGTCCTCGGCGATGATCTCCTGGCAACGCCCAAACCATTGGGCCTTTTCCGCTTCGCTGGGGGCCTTCAGGGCATTGGCGTAAGCATCCCGGAAAGGCTGAGAGTCGTACTGAAAATAGTATTCGGGGTTGGCATAGATGCCGATATCCCACGCTTCCACATGGCCGATCATTGTCAACTGGTATTCCTTCTTTTTGAAGATCCGCTCAATCCATTGTCCCCATTCGACGATCTCGATTTTGAGCCGGATGCCCACTTTTCCCAGCATGTCGGCAATCACCTCGCCGGCTCGTTTGGAGTAGGAATAAATGGCCGGCAACTTAATAGTCGCCTCAAACCCATCCGGGTAACCGGCTTTGGCCAGCAACTCCCTTGCCTTTTCAGGGGCATACGGAAATTTTTCGGTCAAATCCAGGTAATAGGGCGTTGAGGGTGACCAATGAGACCCGATGGGCGTGCCGTAGCCGAACATCACCAGGTCAATCACCGCCTGACGGTCGATGGCGTAGGCCATGGCCTGGCGCACCAGTTTGTTGTCGAAAGGCTCGGCTTTGTTGTTGGTGGACATGATGACTTCACCGGTAGTGGTGCCGGCGAAGACTTTGAATCGCTTGTCCTTTGACATCTCCATGGCTGACTCCGGTGCAGCGATATAGCCGATCACATCGATGTCCCCGGCCTTGAGGGCTGCGATCTGGGCACTCGCATCGCCGATGAACTTGAAGGTGACCTTGTCCAGATACGGCAGTTCAGGATTCCAGTAATCCCCATACCGGACCATTTCCACCCGGTCACCTCGGACCCAATTTACAAACTTGAAGGGGCCGGTGCCGATGGGATTGGACTTGGCATCCTCATACCCTTTCGCGGGAAGCATCACCGCATCCCCTTCGGCCATGTGGGCAATAAACAGGGCATCCACGTCTTTTAGGGTGATGACCAGGGTCGCATCATCCGGAGTTTCGATGTTCATAATGCCTCCAAAATATTCGGGATGCGGATTGGTCGTACCCTCGTTTTTGGCGCGCTCGATGTTCCACTTCGACGTCTGCGCGGTGAAGGGCTCCCCATTATGGAATGTCACTCCCTTGCGTAAATGAAAGGTATAGACCTTCCCGTCGGTGGAGACCTCCCATTTCGTGGCGAGGCCGGGCGTAAATTCACCTTGGCTATTGACTTTAATCAGACCCTCATAAATATTTGAATAAACGACCCGGTCAATGGCTGCCGCCGTATTGGCGGTGGGATCAAGTCCCGGCGGTTCGGCGGGTTGACACACCGTGAGGCTGCCCCCTTTGACCGGCGTATCGGCCGAAACGGCCAGGGGAGGCAGCACCAAACTTAAGCCCATTACAACAAACAATAAATTTTTCATACTTCCTCCTTTTTTTTATTAAGTTTGCACCAGAGAACACCTAAGCATTGGCAATATTAAAATATTTGAAATTGGAAATCATGTCCAGAAATAGATAAACGCCCCGTCACCAGCGAGTTGCGTCGACTTAAACCATGTAACTGAAAAAAAGGAATCGATAACCGAATACTTTACAGGGCTCAGTGCCACACTTGGTTTGGTTCAATTTACGATCGAATGGAAAAACATCAAGACGCCGGTGAGAGGCATGCGAGCGCATATCCAAAATGAATACCAAATTGCCGAATGGCTTTAGGTCCCCATCTCCCAGGAAGAGAGGTACTTTTCTTGTTCCGGGGTGAGTGTGTCGATCTTAACACCCATGGCGTCGAGTTTGAGCCTTGCAATCTCCTTATCGATATCTTGTGGGACAGGGTAGACTGCTTTTTTGAGTTCTGCGTGAGCCTTTACCATGTATTCCGCTGAAAGCGCTTGATTGGCAAAACTCATATCCATGACACTGGAAGGATGCCCTTCAGCGGCCGCCAAATTGATGAGTCGACCCTCTCCCAAAAGATAGACCTTTCGGCCGTTCTTGAGGCTAAATTCCTCTACAAATTCCCGGATCGGGCGTCGCTCGGTCGAAGTCTCTGCAAGACCCGGCAGGTCCAGTTCAACATCAAAATGGCCTGAGTTCGAAATGATCGCGCCTTCCTTCATGACCTGAAAGTGTTCCGCACGGATGACGTTCATGTCGCCGGTGAGCGTGCAGAAGAAGTCTCCCAACGGGGCGGCTTGAGCAATCGGCATCACCTGAAAGCCGTCCATCACCGCTTCCAGAGCCCTCAAAGGATCCACTTCACAGACAATGACATGGGCCCCATGCCCTTTGGCCCGCATCGCCACGCCCCTCCCACACCATCCGTACCCGCTTACAACAAAGGTGCTGCCCGCCAGCAGTCGGTTGGTGGCCCTGATGATACCGTCTACCGTGCTTTGGCCGGTCCCGTATCGGTTGTCAAAAAGATGCTTGGTGTCGGCATCATTCACCGAGATGATGGGAAACTGCAAAACACCATCTTTCTCCATGCTTCGAAGGCGAATTACCCCGGTGGTCGTCTCTTCCGTTCCCCCCATCACGGTGGAGAGAAAATCGTGCCGATCCGCCTCCGAAAGCTGTTTTCCCCACTGACTCACAGCCGGTTCCAGTTCATTCCATTTCTCCAGGGCGATAAAATGGATGGAACTGACCAGGTCCGCACCATCATCCATTGTTAGGTGTGGCTTGTGTTTCAATGCGGACAGGATGTGACTGTAATAGGTCTTGTGGTCTTCACCTTTAACGGCGAAAATGGGAATCTCATCATCGGCAACCAAGGAAGCCGCCACGTCATCCTGGGTGGAAAGCGGGTTGGAGGCGCATCCAGCCACATCCGCACCCCCTGATTTCAGTGTTTTGAGGAGACATGCCGTCTCGGTGGTAATATGCAAGCAGGCAGACAGTCGGATTCCCTTCAATGGTTTTTCATCGGCAAAGCGTTTTCGAATCCTTGCCAGAACGGGCATGCTCATTTCCGCCCACTCTATCCGCAACCGACCCTTGCCTGCCAGATTGATGTCCTTAACGTCGTAATCCATGATACGCACCTCGAATGGTTGATTGGTTTTGATTTGCGACTCGCGATCCGCTATGTGGGTTCGGCACGTGTTTCCAGGTAAAGTCATTGCGGCCGAGTTCATATCTCTGTTATCTCGGCTTGGGTTATTTTACCGCCTGCTTCAAGGTCTCCACCATGTCTGTTTTTTCCCAGGCAAATTCGGCCAGCTCTCTTCCAAAGTGCCCATAATTGCAGGTTTTTGTATATATGGGTCTCAGCAAATCCAATCTTTCGATAATCGCGGCCGGGCGGAGGTCGAATTCCTTTTTTACGATTTCGGTCAATTCCCGGCTGGAAAGAATGCCTGTACTGTAGGCCCCCACCAACACTGACACGGGTTCCGCACGGCCAATGGTGTAAGCGACCTGTATTTCACACTTTTCAGCCAACCCGGCCGCCACAATATTCTTTACAATATATCGGCACATATAGGAAGCGCTTCGGTCTACCTTTGAGGGATCTTTGCCTGAAAATGCGCCTCCCCCATGATACCCAAAGCCCCCGTAAGTGTCCATGATGATTTTGCGACCCGTGAGACCGCAGTCTCCCATGGGTCCGCCGATAACAAACCGTCCGGTCGTGTTAATAAAGTACTGGGTATTCTCGTCCAGCATTTCTTCCGGAATGGTCTCTCTGACAACGGCCTCGACAATGGCCTCGCGAATGGTGTCGTACTCCACGTCGGGTGAATGCTGGGCTGCAATGACGACGGTGTGAACTCTCCGGGGTTTGCCATCTACATATTCGACGGTCACCTGGGATTTGCCGTCCGGCCGGAGCCAGGGGAGTTGGCCGGATTTTCGAACCTGCGCAAGTCTTTGGGTTAAGCCATGGGCCAGATAAATCGGCATCGGCATCAGGGTGGGCGTGTCCTTGCAGGCATACCCAAACATCAATCCCTGGTCTCCCGCTCCTTGTTCTTTGAAAAGGCCGGACCCGTTGACGCCCATGGCGATATCGGAAGACTGCTTGTCGATGCTGGAAATTACCGCGCATGTTTCCCAATCAAAGCCCATTGAGGAATTTTCGTACCCGATGTCTTTGATAGTCTCTCTGACCACCTCGGGTAAATCGGCGTAAGCACTGGTCGTTATTTCCCCTGCAATGATGGCCATACCGGTCGTTACAAGGGTTTCGCAGGCGACCCGAGCCCTCGGATCCTGTTCAAGAAGTTTATCCAGAATGTGGTCTGATATTTGATCCGCCACCTTGTCAGGGTGACCTTCCGTAACGGATTCCGAAGTAAACAAGAAATTTGAAGATTTCATAGGCATCTCCTTTTCAGTAGACTACACGCGCTGATGTTGCTCAAAACGGATTCAACCGTGTGTTTTAAAAAAGATCGAAAAAATATACCGCTGCAATCGAACCGCCCGGAAAAAAGCCTCCGGTAAACCCTGAATTCCGATGTTCTCTATTATTTTTTCGGCACCCTCCGGTGAATACCGGTTCTCGGTACGCGGCGGCTCTTATTTCCATAAACAAAATAATAAACCACATCATCTGCAATTTGTCAATGACACTGCGTCTGAAAAACGCAAAAACTCATCCATACTCAGTGTTTCCGCTCGTCTGTTGGGGTTGATCCCGCAGGTTTCCATCGCTTTCAGGAGCGATGATTTGTCCCAATCGCCGGCCAGGGACCTCAAAGAATTGATAAGGGTCTTTCGACGATACGCAAAAGCGCCTTTGACTATCTTTCTAAAGGTGTCTTCATCCCGTGCAGCTTTGGGATAAGGTCTTTCAAAGTCCAGTTCCAGCACCATAGAGTCAACTTTGGGTTTGGGATGAAAGGCGTCCTTTGATACTTCAAGCAAAACCCGACTCCGGGCATAATATTGCACCAACACCGTCAGGGCTCCATAGGGCTTCCCGCCGGGGGAGGCGGTGAGTCTTTCCGCCACTTCCAGTTGAAACATGAGAACGGCCTTGTTCAGAAACTTCCGGTTCTTTATCAGCTTCTCCAAGACCGGAGCGGATATGTTGTAAGGGAGATTCCCGATGATCCTTAACCTCGCCGGGCGGGGTAACCCTATCTCCCGGAAACTCCAGACAAGTATGTCATGGTGAATCAGCGTTACATTGCGCACTCCGGAACGGGCCAGGCGGTCTCTTAGGGAATTGACAAGGCATGCGTCTTTCTCAACGGCGAAAACGTGGTCGACGGATCGTGCCAGTGGCAAAGTCAACGCACCTCGGCCCGGACCTATTTCGAGGACCTGCTCAGAGGCTTGGAGTCCGGCGTGTAAGATGATCTTTTGAATGACGGTTGGATCGATGAGGAAGTTCTGTCCGAGGCTCTTTTTGGGTCGAAAGCTGTTCCCGGGTTTCATCGATCGGGGTTGTGCCAAGGAATGGGCTCCTTCTTGGACTGGCGCCAGGCTTTTATGGATTTGAAGATATGGAGAGAGATGAAATACGCGGGCAAAGAAGCTGCAACTCCCAAAACCAATCCCCCGACGAGGAATGCCGCGATAATGGCCCCGCCCGCACCCAGGGTTTTTCCGATGACGGCCATTGACTCTTCACCGCGCTGAACTGCCGCCATGATCGATAAGAAGACCCGGTGTTTTCCCTGAAGACCCAACAAAAACGCCCCGATTTTGTAGCTGTAATAGTATAGAAAATACCAATTCAGGGGATTGCTAACCCATGTACCCAAAGCACCCGTTATTTTGCTTGCCCTGAGGAGTGCAGCCAAAATGATTGCCAGGGCGGTTTGAAAAGGCATGATCGGCAGCATACCGGTAAAAACACCGCATGCCAGACCCAGGGCCAGTGCATAGGGGTCCCCTTTGAGACGAAGAAATCTCAGGTAGAAGTACTTGATTTGCCTTTCGAATTTCAAAATCGACGATTCCTGATTGATTATAAGGCGCGCTGGTACCAGGCGACCTCCGGATTTGGGGTAGGAACGAAATCAAATGCTCCTATCAACACGTCAGGGACGGTAAGTCTTGAATGGGAAATTTCGATCTCACATCCAAGCCTAAATCAGCCCGCTCACCGCACACAATTCGATGATAACCGGTAGCGGCGATCATGGCCGCGTTATCCGTACAATACACCGGACGCGGGAAGTAAACTTTTACACCGTTTCCGGATGTCCGCGCTTGCAATTTCTCACGGAGTCTCGTGTTACAGGCGACACCGCCCGCAACCATGACCGCTTTAACCGACTTTTGTTCTCCCGCCCGCATCACCTTTTCGATTAGCACATCAACAACCGATTCCTGAAATGAGGCGGCGATATCGGCCAGGGTAACGCGGTCTTCCTCTTTTTTCCCCCCGCGCCAGTCTTTAACATAGAGGTTAACGGCGGTTTTCAAGCCGCTGAAGCTAAAATCCAGAGAACCGTCGGACAGATAGGCTCTGGGGAAATTGATTTTGTCTGGGCTGCCCTCCTTGGCTGCCTTTTCAATCACATTGCCGCCGGGATAACCGAGCCCCAGAATTCGCGCGACCTTATCGAATGCCTCTCCGGCCGCATCATCAAGGGTCTGTCCCATCTGGGTATACCGCCCGTATCCTTCGACATAATAAAGGCTGGTATGTCCGCCGGACACCGTTAAGGCAATGAAGGGGAATTCCGGAACCTGTTTTTCCAGAAAAATAGAAAGGATGTGGCCTTCCAGGTGATTCACGCCAACCAGAGGGATGTTGTGGGCATACGCCAGACCTTTTGCATAATAAAGCCCGACGAGCAGCGCTCCTACGAGGCCGGGACCCACGGTTACAGAGATGCCGTCCAGGTCCGTTATCCGGATATCGGCTCTCAGGAGAGATTCTCGAACAACAGGCATAAGGTTTGTAACATGTTCCCTGGAGGCAAGTTCCGGAACAACCCCGCCATAAGGGTGGTGCAATTCCACCTGAGAGTGAACCACATTGGACAACACGTGGGTGCCATCTAATACAACCGCGCCGGATGTATCATCGCAAGAGGTGTCTATGCCTAAAACAATCATCGCTTCGAGTCGGCCGGGGTATATCCTCAGCACCGTTGGAACTGTGACTCAGCTGTTTTTCGCGCTAGAATCCGGTCGATCCTTACCATCACTTCCTCGAGTCGCCTCGCCATTTGGCCTGCAGTCTCATATCGTTTCTCCGGATGTTTTTCAAGTGCCCGATCAATGATCCTTTCCACCATGAGCGGGACTCTCGCATTGAGAGATTTCGCAGCGGGGTGTTTCTCCTTCGCAATCCTGAGCATGAGTGAGCTGATATCGTCGCCCAAAAAGGGTTTCTGTCCGGTCAACAACTCGAAAAGGAGCACGCCGGCGGAGAAGATGTCCGAACGACCGTCTGTCTTTTTGCCGGAGAGCTGTTCAGGGGACATGTAGTAAGGGAAATCCAAGCCATCCCCTTTTTTATTATTGTAGATATTCATAATGCGGGTGGTTGCAAAATTTTTCACCTTCGCTTTTTTGATTTTTCGAATCCATAATACATTGTCGGGGTTTATGCCTCCATGGAGAACGCCATTTGCGTGGGCGTAGTTTAGGGCATCGGCAACTTGAACGACCACATTCAGGGTTTCCCGCAGCGGAAGGAGATGATCTATTCGAATGTAACGCCTCAAGTCTGAGCCTTTAAGGTATTCCATTGCAATATAGGCCAGTCCTTTTTCTTCGCCGAAATCGTAAGTGGCGACAATGTTTGGATGATTAAGCAACGCGGCGAGCTCTGCCGTTCGGCGGAGGCGATCTTTGAATTCAGTTGCCGTGGCGGTGTCGAATTCCGAGAAATCCAATACCTTGATTGCAACAAGTCGATGGGTGTTTGCTTCCCTTGCCTTGTAAATCACGCTTTCGGAACCCCGGCCGATTTCCCTGAGCAATTCATAGTGGGCCAAGACGGGTCGCCGCTCGCTATTGCTCCGAAACCGTCCAAGATCATGGAAAAGATCTTGGACCTTTTTATCTTCCCGCGCACATTGCATTCGTTTATCAACGTTGTGATCACGGGCGTCATTTTTTTGAGCAGGATGCGCCGGCGCCTTATCGGGCTTCGCAGAGGTATTTAGATCGCTTTCTTCCGATTTTCGCGTGGACAAAAGGCGATTTGAAAAGAGCAAAAGATAGCCAAAGATCAAGAGGAATGTCGGGAAAACCATTTTCAGAGAGAGATTTGAGGTGGAAAAGAGAGCCGTGCCGACAATGCCGTAGGTCACCACAAGTCCCAAGGTAGTGATCGCGCCGGCAGGGGTGTTCAATCTTGGCAGGACAAGCGTAATAAACAAACCAAAGATGATGATCCCTGCCAACTCTAAATCGGCCACCCCCGGCGGGTGGAATGTAAAGGTGCCGGTTAAGGCGACAAACAAAAAAAACAGGCTCACCGCTAAGCCAATGACCCAGTCCGGTAGTCTCTGCTTCATTCTCATGGCAAGCCCCCTTCAGATTTCTTACAATGCCAGATAGCGGCTTACCTTTCTCAATAGATTGGGGCCAATCCCCGGAATGGAAAGCAGTTCGTCCAAACGCTTAAAACCGCCTTTTTTGTCCCTTTCCCGAACAATTGCTCCGGCTAGACCGGGGCCGAATCCCGGAACCACGGTGAGTCCCTCAGCGGTTTCTCCGTTCAGTGAAATCGGCATCCCCAGGGTAACCTTGTAGGCGGCCTGCATTTCGCCTCTGTCAATGCGAAGCATGCCTTTGTCACTTCGCAAATCAATTCTCGAACCGCAAGAGAATCGGGTATTATTTTCGTGCATCGGGTCGTGAATCTCTGCCCGAAGCCCGCCGGCCCTTTTGATGAGTCGCTGCAGGTCGGGAGGGTCGCGAAATCCGTAAACCCCCGGGGATCGAATGTCTCCTGATACCTGAACAAAGAACGTCTCGTCATGAGCGGATCTGTTCGGAGCATCGGAAACAAAAGACCCTAACACGAATTGCGCCGTGATAAGAAGAAGCAACAGGAGGAGACCTCCTGCGGTGAAATCATTGGTCTTCTTCTTTCTCATCATCTAATCCGAATGCACTGTGAAGCACCCTCACGGCCAATTCAGTATATCTTTCCTCTATGACGCAGGAAATCTTGATTTCAGAAGTGCTGATCATGATGATGTTAATATTCTCTTGGGCCAGCGTCGCGAACATCTTTTGCGCCACACCTGCATGACTCCGCATTCCCACGCCGATGATGGAAACCTTGGCAATATCCTCATCCCCCAAGACCGTTTCCGCCCCGGTCTTTTCAGCCACGGTTTTCAACAATTTCATGGTCTTATAAAAGTCGGACTTGGGTACGGTGAACGTCAGGTCTGTGAATCCATCTTCGCTTGTGTTCTGGACGATCATATCAACCACAATGCCGGATTTGAGAACCGGTTCGAATATCCGGGAGGCAACCCCGGGCCGATCCGGCACCTTTTTTATGGTCACTCTGGCCTCATTTTTATTATAGGTCACACCGGATACCAGCACTTTTTCCATGTCTTTGGTTTCAGCGATTACCATGGTCCCCCTTTCCGCACTGAAGGCTGATCTTACATGGAGTGGTACATTGAATTTCTTGGCAAATTCAACCGAACGGATTTCCAACACCTTGGCGCCTTGGCTGGCCATCTCGAGCATCTCTTCATAGGAGATGTTGTGAAGTTTTCTGGCTTTCGGGCAAATGTTTGGGTCCGTCGTATAGACGCCATCGACATCCGTAAAAATTTCACACATATCGGCATTCAGCGATGCTGCAAGGGCCACGGCCGTGGTATCGGATCCGCCCCTTCCGAGTGTCGTGATGTGACCGCTTTCATCCAAACCCTGGAAGCCGGCCACGGCCACGATTGTCCCCCGGGCGAGTTCTTTTGTAATGCGCTCGGTTTCAATGTTCTGTATTCTGGCCTTTCCGTAGAAATTGCTTGTGTGAATGGCCACCTGAAATCCCAAAAAGGAGCGCGCGTCATGGCCCTTGGTTTTCACTGCCATGGCAAAAAGGGCCACACTGATCTGCTCACCCGTGGACATGAGTACATCGAGCTCTTGAGGGTCCGGATCGGTGGTTATTTCCTTGGCCAACCGGATCAAGAAATCCGTTTGCCCGGCCATGGCCGAGAGAACCACCACCATTTGGTTTCCCTCCTGCTGTCGCCTCACAACCTGCTCAGCAACCGCACCAATTCTTTCCAGGCTTCCGACAGAAGTACCGCCATATTTTTGAACAATCAACGCCATAGCTTGATCTCATTTTACCAACCGGCCCTGGTTCCTTGGTTTACAGGGGTGTCGTCGCAAGAATCCTGCTCACCACTCTAAAAAAACTCCCAAGTGAAAGCGGCACACCCCAACGGCCGTTCTTGCTTGGTTTCAAAGCGTCGAATTGATATTTTCTTGTGAGTTTCTTAGCGGCTGTCTTTGAATGTTTGTGAGAATCTCAACCGCCCGCGGGTGATATCCGGACAGCGTAATTTTTCGAAGATCACGGCCCAAAATAACAAGTTCAACCGCCAGCCGCCAGTCAGGCAAAATTTCCGGCCAGCGGTCGGCCCATTCCATGGCAACAACCCCGTCCTGATAAAAATATTCATCCAGCCCGGCCGAGAGGAAGTCAGAAACAGCCTCCAGTCGATAGATGTCCATATGGAAAAGGGTGTACCGACCTTTGTACTCGTTGATAAGAGAAAAAGAAGGGCTTGTGACGATTGCATCCGGCGAGACCCCTAACCCGAGAGCCAAACCCTTTGTGAACCAGGTTTTACCACTTCCGAGCTCGCCGTTCAGGGCAATCATATCCCCCTCTTTGAGGATCGCTCCCAGTTTCCGGCCCAGGTCGATCGTCTCCTGATCGGAGGCGGTCTCATATATAACACAACTCTCTTTCAACAAAGGAGAGACCTTGTCAGGGCAACCTTATCGATGGTTCCGACAGGGCGATTGCCGGTTACTCCCGGTTTTCCGCACAGCTTTCCGTGTCTTAGATGTGTCGGAATTGTTGTTTCGCAGAAAATCCTGTTTTCTCTCATCCGCCACGGATCAACGGCAACGCAACAACGCACCGGCCACGCTTTGTGGGGGGTTCATAATTCATTCTCGTCGGGTCTTTCCATTACGACCATGGCCACTGCATAACCGCCATCGTCTGAAAGGCTCAGGTAGATTCCCGTGATGCCTGTGTTTTGGCAAATCTCAAGGGATCTACCATAAAGCCGAAGGTCCGGCTTACCACCGGGATGATTGAAGGTTTCTATATCTCGCCATTTTAGTCCCTTCCGCATCCCCAACCCGAGTGCCTTAGAAAAGGCCTCTTTGGCGGCAAAGCGAAGCGCGAATGCGGAGGCTGGAAATGCCCGCCGTTTGCATGTTTCAATTTCGAAAGGGGTGAACACCCTTTGTAAGAATCGATCACCCCACCTCCCAATCACCGTATCGATTCGATCAATACTTACGAGATCTACACCGATTCCATATATCATTTCAAAAATATTTCACAATTTCGACCATTTCTCTCACCGCCTGCGGAAGGCCTACCCAAACAGCCCGTGCAACGATACTGTGCCCGATACTGTATTCCTCAACAGCGGGAAGGGCCTTGAATCGTTTGACATTGACATAATTAAGGCCGTGGCCCACACTGATGCTCAACCCCAATTCTGCTGCTGTTTCCACAGCAAGAACGATGCGGTCAAAACGCTCAAGCGCCTCCGATTCCGAATGAGCCTCGGAGTAATGGCCTGTGTGAATTTCAACGATGTCCCCGCCGCATTCCTGCGCAGCTTGAACCTGCTCTCGATTCGGATCGATGAAGAAACTGACCAGGATC
>JAWOGN010000349.1:0-15396 GCA_046496815.1 Desulfatiglandaceae bacterium | reverse complement strand
GGTTTGATTTTGAGTGCATTGGCAGGGCTTGGGTACAGCATCGGGTCCTTCTTCTGGGGAGCGTGGGTGGTTGTGCTGGCTGGAACCTGTGACGCTCTGGATGGGCAGCTGGCCAGGCAAACGGAAAAAGAATCACCGTTCGGTGCGTTTCTTGACAGCACGCTGGACAGATTCGGAGAGGTGTTCATTTTCTTGGGACTTGCATGGCATTTCTCGGGGGGCACGCGCCTCTTCCAAGCGACAACCGGAAATACAACTGATTTTCAAAGCCCCCTGGCCGTCGCATTGATCATCCTGGCCATCGCAGGATCCTTTATGGTGAGTTATACCCGGGCTCGCGCCGAAGGCTTGGGGGTTGACTGCAAAGCGGGGTGGATGCAAAGACCGGAGCGGTTTGTTCTCTTGATTATCGGATCCCTGCTCGCCTCATTGCCGTGGGTGGGTCCCGTCGTGATGAAGGTGACACTCTTGGTGCTCGCACTCCTCAGCAATTTCACCGCGATCCAAAGGATGATATACGTAAAAAAAGAACTGTCGAAAGTGACGCTGAACGTATGAAATCGCAGTACCTGTGCCCTCACTGCGGAAAGGTGATCGAGAAATACCAAAATCCTTTCCCTACAGTGGATATTATCATCGAGTGGGTTCCGCCCGACGCCGCCCTTCCCGTTCAACCGAATGATGCGTCGGAGGGGGAGAAAACGGACAAACAAAACCATGGGATTTTGCTCATAAAAAGAAAAAACCCTCCCTTCGGATGGGCCTTGCCCGGCGGTTTCGTGGATTACGGTGAAAGCCTCGAGGTCGCCGCCGTGAGAGAGGCCGAAGAGGAGACTTCCCTAAAAGTCGACCTTCAATACCAATTGGGAGCCTATTCAGATCCGACAAGAGACCCACGATTTCACACCATCTCCGTGGTTTTCGTCGCGCGCGCAACCGGAGAACCGAGAGCGGCCGACGATGCAATAGAGCTCGGCATCTTTTCCCGCGCTTCGCTGCCCGACAACCTCGCCTTTGACCATGGAAAGATCCTCCAGGACTATTTTGGGAGATGTTCTCAAATAAGCTGACCGCAATTCTCTTGCCGGCGCTTCTGCTGCTGACCCTGTTTCTCGCATTTTTTCTTTCTCTGAATACCTTTATCAATACCCCTTTTGTTCGCCGTCCCCTGCTCAGTCACTTGTCCGATGCATACAACTGCGAGTTGCGAACAGACCGATTAGAGCTCAGCCTATGGGAAGGGATCGGGATCCGTGCCATAAATGTGGAAGCCCGGTCGAGGGGAGGCTCGGACAACATCGTAGCCTCAAAAATGAAAGTCGAGCTCGACATAAAGGCGCTTCTAAGCGGCCGGATCGTCCCCACAAGAATTGATCTGTTTGAACCCGTGATCGAATTGACGGTCAAAACAGGCCCGCGTGCCTCAGAATCCGAGCCTGTTTCAAGTATTGCAGATAGAATAATGCAGGGTTGGGCGATCCTGCCCCCCATCTCGTTGCGCCATGCGCGTTTGGTTCTTAAAGACCTTTCCTGTGCTTTTGAAGATCTCTTTCTGACTGTTTCCCACGACCGCACGCATCTCGGAACGTTTGATGTGAAAGCTCGGGGAAAGGTGCGGTTCAGGCAGGATACCGCCCCGTTCACACTCGATGGAACACTGTCCCAAGACGCAGAGACCCGCCACAAGGTTTTTGCTGAGATCACGCTTAAATCAGTGCGAGTCCCCCTGGCCTGGATACCGTGGCCGAGTACGTTGCCGCTCGAACAGGGACATGCGGGAATCGATGTGAAAGTAAGCGGCCCCCGAGATGGCGCCTTCTCAATCGCAGGAAAGTTTGCGATTGATGATATGCGCTTCACCCTCCAACGCAGTGACAGACAAAACAGTTTTTTCTTGCCTCGATCCGTCTTGAGTTTTGAGTCCTCCTACTCAGAAAGCGCCCTCCGGATTCCTGCCTTGCACCTGGAGGCACCGGATTTTTCCCTCGCGGCAAAGTCAAAACTCGATTTTCGACAGATGCACAATCCGCATGTGCTCCTGACGGTCGAAAGCCCTTTCATGCCGCTAAAAACACTCAAAAAAATCTTCCCAACCTCCCTGGTACCCCAGTGGATAGACAACAGACTCACTCCCCTCCTTAACGGGGGTGACGTCCGGGTGGATGACTTTTCACTGAAGGGAACCTGGAGGCAGTTCCAAAACCTGGGACAGCCTGAAAATGCCGACGCCCTCACAATGGGATTGACATGGAAGAACCTCAGCCTCCGTGTGGATGAGAATTCCCTGCCGTTTGAAAATGTTTCCGGCGAGCTGAATATCAAGAATGGCACCCTTCTTTTATCGACCCTGAAGGCCGACTTCGGAAAATCGGTCCTCAGACATGGCGCTCTGGAGGTCCCCAATGTTTTTTCTAATCATGACACCTACGAAATTGAGATCGACGGATCCTTCGAGCTTCCAGACCTCCTACGACAGAAAGAAATGAACCTGATTCCGCCCAAGTGGCTCGAAAAGATTCCTGTCGCTGAATCGGTTACCGGGATACTGAGCGCCGGCACGCGCATCCGGTTCCAGAATGGTTGGCAAGATCCCCGAATCGTAAAGGGAGACTTTTTTTTCAAACAGTGCAAGATCAATGACGCGGCGTTGCTTTTTCCTCTGCAAGTGGAAGCGGCTGAAATTCATATAGGTGAAAGCGGGGAAAACCAATTCAAGGGGAAGGGTCTGTGGGGGAACTCTTACGTTGAGGCCACGGGATCTGTGGAGGATTTTCTCAAAACAAGGCGTGCAGATATCTCCGCGCGTGCAGACATGAATGAACTCATGGGCCATTTCTATCCGGGGATGCGGTCTTCCATTCAATTCAGGGATCCGCTGCCCTGTCGCATCTCTCTGTCCAGGCTTCAGAACCTCTGGTCTTTTCGTGGAGAAGCCGAGCTGGGGGGAATGGATGTGGATACAGCCGCACTTTCCATAAACCCGAAGGGACAAAAAAATCATATCACGTTTGATATGGATCTAAAGCCGCTCGAGAAGCTCCGAATCAATCGATTGTATTGGGTATTGGGCGATTCCAGCCTGGAACTCTCAGGGGCATGTAATCTCATAGACAAAACCTTGACGGATTTTGAGGTCATTACACCGGCTCTCCGATTGGAAGACTTGGGCCTTCAGTTCAAAAAGGAGAACCTAAGCGCGGATGGATCCCTCAAGAGTCACCTCACCATGAATACCTCCCTCACAAACCCATGGGACACGAAAATCCACGGGGAGTTAGAAGGTGAAAACCTAGTCGTCACATTCCCCTTCATGCGGCCCGCCATCCGCAAGGGCCGATTGAAAGTCAAATTTGCCGGTAAGACAGCATACATTGATTCCCTGAACCTGGAAGTGGGCCAAAACTCGATCCGCGTTCAAGGACGTTTGGAGGGCTGGGATGGATTGAGAGGAGATCTCACCGTCACCGCCGACCATCTCCATGCCGACGACTTCGCCGCTGAAAGAACGGAACACCTCTCCGGGATGGAGAAGACAGACCTGCCCGGATTTCTCAATCGGACGGACGTCGCCATAAAGCTGAACGCGGCTCGGGGGCAATGGGGGAATTTCGAGTGTGGACCCCTGGAAGCGGAAGGCGCTCTTCGAATGGGGCGGCTCGACATCAATCGATCCCGGATTGAGATGGATGGGGGCCTATTGACCCTCAATGGCTATGTCAACATGGGTAAAGCGCCGGAGATGGCGTTTTCCAGTTACGTAAACATCACGGATCAACCGGCTGAAATTCTTCCGCCGCTCCTGCGCGGTATGGGGATTGAGGCGTATCTGGAGGGCCGTCTGACCATGGAAGCCGTGCTTCACATGGAGGGCAAAAACAAAGCGGAGCTTTTTCACAGCCTGGCAGGCGGTGCCGATGTTCTCCTGGAAAACGGGACGGTAAAAAAGTCAAATGTCATTTTCAAGATACTGAATTTTTTGAGTCTCCAAAAGGTCTTAAAAAGAAAACCCCCGGATCTTTCAAAAGAAGGGTTTTACTTCGAACGTATTGGCGGACACATTAAAATGGATGACGGTATTCTGCACACGAGCAATCTCGATATGAAAAGCCCGGTGTTCAATGCGGCAGGAAAAGGGAGCCTGGAACTAAGCACTGCACGGGTGGATTTTGATCTCGGGGTTCAGCCCCTGGGAACAGTGGACTCGCTGGTCAGTTTGATTCCCCTTGCCGGCTACATTCTGACCGGAGAGAAGAAGACATTGATCGTCTATCACTTCAAAGTGGAAGGAACCCTGCACAAACCGGAGGTACGATATATCCCCTTTAAAAATTTAGGATTTCGTATCGTTGACTTCTTCAAGCGTGCATTCCTCACGCCCGGCCGCCTCTTTGAAAAACTTCCCAAGGGCTCCGAAGAAGCTGTAAAGAAAAATGAACTTTCCCCGTATGAGGGACCCTAGGAGACTGTCCGAGAATGAGGAATTTTTTTCAAGATCAAGGAAGGCGAAAATTATAACCACAGGAATACATTTAAGTATTTCGAGGATTATAATTTGAGCCTGACACAGAGATTGGGGAAAATAGCCATTCTCGGACAGCCTCCTAGGAGGTTGTCGACTCATTTTCTTCATAGCGGCTTTCCAAAAAATCGCGCAAAGCGGGTTTGACATAAATGCTTTCGAGATCAAAGCGCCGCAACGCTTCGGCCAGCGTCTTGATTTTATCTTTTACGGTGGCTTTTGCATTGACGATAATGATATGTTTTTTTCCAATGCGACATAGGCCCCCTGAGTGCAAGGCGGTTTCACCCTCCAAGCATTCGTAACGAACCGGTATATTAAGCCGATGCGCCAAGGCCTCAAGTTGCCCCAACAGCGATAGGTCGTTCAATCCGTCTGCATCCTTCGAATGGAAATTGATCCCGCATTGCCGTATCCCTCGAAGGCGCCGGACTTCAAATGAAGGACTATTTGTGCAGTCGCTTCATGTCGGCGACGAGGGATCTCACAGCATCCGCGGACCGATTCAGGGCCGCTTTCTCCTCATCCGTGAGCTGAATTTCAATGATGTCTTCAATACCGTTCTCACCGAGTTTCACCGGGACGCCGATGAAAAGATCACGGATGCCGTACTGTCCCTCCAGCAACGCTGCGCAGGGAAGTATTTTTTTCTTATCTTTCAAAATCGCCTCCGCCATCTCAACGGCGGCGGAGGCAGGCGCATAGTAAGCACTGCCTGTCTTGAGCAGCCCTACGATCTCGGCGCCCCCACTTCTGGTCCGCGCCACCATGGCTTCGATCCGCTCCGGCGGCAGCAATTCGGTGATGGGGATTCCGGCTACCGTTGAGTACCGCGGAAGCGGAACCATGGTATCGCCATGCCCACCGAGCACAAAGGCATGGGTGTTTTCCACGGACACGTTAAGTTCCATTGCGATGAAGGCGCGAAAGCGGGCGGAATCCAGAACCCCGGCCATCCCCACGACCCGATTCCTGGGAAATCCGCTGGCTTCATAGGCAACATGGCACATGGCATCCAAGGGATTGCTCACGATAATCAGGACTGCCTCGGGTGCAACCGCCGCCACCTCTTTCGTGACCGCATCCATAATCCCCATGTTGGTCGACAGAAGATCATCCCGGCTCATGCCGGGCTTCCTTGGGATACCGGCGGTGATGATAACGATGTCGGAACCCTTCGCATCCGCATAATTGCCCGCACACCCCGTAATCTTGCAATCATGCTGCTCGATGGGAGCCGCCTCTGCGAGGTCAAGGCATTTGCCTTCGGGAACACCCTCGATGATATCGATCAACACCACATCAGCCAATTCTTTCTCCGCAAGACGCAACGCTGCGGTGGCGCCGACGTTGCCGGCACCGATAACGGTCGCTTTTTTTCTCATCATGGCTCTCCTTTTCTTTTGAGCGCTTGGATTTGTGGGCCGTGCAACACCCATTCTAAAACGCCGCTTGAGCCGACCCGCTCAATGGGGCCTCTGCTCGATTCGTGTATGGGTTGTCCATGGTTCTTTACAATCTGAATGTATGTTCACTATAAAAAAGAAGTGCTTTGGGGTCAAGCAAATGGGGACATAAACACCCCGTGCTCGTTTCAGGCATTGGACGGCTAAAGTCCCTTTCCGCAGAAAGGGCAATATTTGTGTTCCCTTTCCACAGGTTTACCGCAGCCGGGGCAGCAACGGACGGTACGATTCCGAACCGCGGTCCATGCCTCGCCGGATTCGGTGGAAACAGCGCCACAACGCCGGCACTTCAGAAATGGAGCCCCCTTTTTGACGCGAAAGATCGGCAGGAAAAAGACAGAGAAATAGTGATCGATCTGCTGGAGATGCGCCTGGTAAAGGCCACAGGAAGGGCACATCCTGGGCTGCTCGTCGAGGGTTTTTGTTTTGGGCTGTATGCCGGCGATAAGAAAAAACATGGGTTTATAGCGCACCTGGTTCGTTACTTTATATGTGAAACCGTCGAGAATCAATATTCATCTTACTCGTAACGGCTTTTTCTTTAAATGCGGTTATGGTAAGTTAGGAAAAAAACCAGGCTTCCCTGGAAACCACTGAACGGGAGTGCTCGGTGAACAAAACAGGCGTCGTAAGAGATGACAGATACTTGGATCACAGACCCAGCGCATTTCACCCCGAAAGCCCTGAGCGGCTAAAAGCGATTTATGCAATGCTGGACGAGCCGGATATGGCAGACCGCTTCTTAAAAGTCCCGGCGAGACCGGCGGATAGAGATGACCTACTCAGGGTGCACGCCTCGGTCTATGTGGACCGCATTGCGGCGACAGAGGGAAATGCGCAGTGTGTCCTTGATCCCGATACGTTCACGTCGCCGGGTTCCTACCGCGCAGCACTCCTTGCAGCCGGCGGCTTTTGCCGGGCGATCTCCATGGTCGTCTCGGGAGAACTGCGCAATGCGTTCGCATTGGTCCGGCCGCCGGGTCATCACGCAGAGAGAAATCGCGCCATGGGCTTCTGCTTCTTCAACAATATGGCGATCGGCGCAACATATGCTCAGAAACATCATCACCGTGAGCGAATCCTGATCGCGGATTGGGATCTTCATCATGGGAACGGCACCCAGCACACATTTGAAAATGACCCCTCGGTTCTTTTTTTTTCGACCCATCAATATCCATACTATCCCGGCAGTGGGGCTTTTACTGAGGCTGGGAAGGCGCATGGGCAAGGGTTCACAGTCAACGTGCCGCTGTCTGCAGGGCAGGGGGATGGGGAGTATATTGCCATTTTTGAAAACATACTCAAACCCATTGCGCTCGAGTTTCACCCAGACCTTATATTGGTATCCGCGGGGTTCGACAATCACACGGATGACCCTCTGGGGGGTATGCTTCTCACCCCGGAGGGTTTCGCCGGTTTAACCGGATCCCTGATGGCCATTGCAGACATCTGCTGCGAAGGAAAAATGGTCCTCACCCTTGAGGGAGGCTATCATTTAAAGGGGCTCAAAGATTCAGTCAAAGCCGTCTTACTCGAACTTTCAGGCGCATCCCGGACACCCATCGAGAAAATGGTATCCCAGGGAGATCCACGTAAGATCGAGCACATCCTAAAACAGGTATATCAGGTACATGGAACTTTCTGGACAAACCTGCACCCGTAAACAGAAGTGCGCTTTCAGTTCTGCTTTTCAATCCAGATAAAGGCTGAGTTTTTCTATGGGGAAGCGGGGTCGATTCGGAAAATATGGGGACTTTAAGCGAATTTTGCGCCTCCGAAAGGGAAGAACCGAACCCTTTCAACGTTCCGGGACTTACATCGTTCGCGCGATAACATCCCGTACCCGAAAACCACTTACACCCCAAGAAAAACAGGTGACCATCAGAGCGGCCGAAGCATCAGATGCGGATTTTATCCGTAACCTGAGTGCAAAGGTGTTTCTGCAGTATGGACCCTATGAAGAAATGCTTCCCCGTTGGCTTGAGTCAGGCATCACCGCGACCTTCTTGGCCATCCTGGACAAAAAACCTATTGGGTTCGCGATGCTGAGCGAACCGGATTTCACAGGGGATTTCAGCCCTGTTTGTGAACTGGTCGCGATTGCAGTCACCCCCGAAAAGCAGCAGCTTCATGTCGCGGAGCTTCTCATGAAGAAAGTGGAGCGCGCGGCCCGTGAATTTAAGGCCGGTAAGCTGGTGCTCCACACCCATACAGAAAATTTCCCCGCTCAAAATCTTTTTAGAAAACATGGCTTCATCCCCGCTCGAATTAAGAAAAAATTCTATCCGAAAGGTCAAGACGCCCGCATGATGTATAAAGATCTGTCTTGAGATCGATGATCTTAAAATGCCCCCTTCTTAAACTTGTGAGGATGAATCTGCGTCCTCGCACAAGTCTCAGGCCGCCCCCCGCCATCGTTTGCAGGCGAAACGAGATCGGGGCTGCGGCAGCGCCAATTCCTCAAGGGCGATCCCACTTCCGACCGGGGCCGAGACGTCTCAACCTCAGTCCGAATGAATCCTCGCTGTTCTAAAAGCCTTGAATCTCAGAGCTCCATAGGCTATGGTGGGCTCATCTTACCCAAGGAGTAATGGATGAAACAGATCACGGATGGTGTAATTCATGTTCAAGGCCAAGATGAATTTATCCCGGATTCCCACGTTTACGTAATTGGGGAACCTTCCTCCAAGGACCTGTCAATCGTGGATGCCGGCTTAATGGGCAAGGGAAGTTACAAAATCGAATCCATCAAGAACGCGGGTTTAGAACTTTCAGATATAAAAAGGGTCATCCTGACCCATACACACCTGGATCACATCGGCTGTCTTCGGGAAATCCTGGAGGAAATGCCGCACGCAGAACTCTGGGTTCACAGAGAAGAGGGAGAACCCCTGCAGCAAGGGGATGACAGAACCGTCTACGGGATGGATATGTTCAAGAACATGTGCCGGGCTCAGTACGGGATCAAACCGGATGCCTTCATTTTTAAGGTGGATCGAATGCTCGAGGGCGGTGAGACCTTGGAACTGGGAGGGATGATCTGGGAAGTGATCCACATCCCGGGTCATTCGCCGGGAGGGATTGCGCTTTATCATCGATCTGCGAAGATACTCATCCCCGGAGACGTGATTTATGCGGATTCCGCCATTGGGCGCTATGATCTCCATAGAGCGAACGGCTCTCAACTTCGGGATGCCCTTATGACGCTCGCCGAACTGGAGGTGGACATTCTCTTGCCGGGGCACAACCGGGTTGTGAAAAAACTTCCGCCCGGCTATATTTTAAAGACCGCCAAACAATGGGAGCCCTATCTGACCTGATCCATGTAAAATCGTAAAAAGAAGTGTCGAAATACCTGATGAAAAAAAAGCCGTTGCTATCAATTTTAAGAAGAAAAACCGAACAAGAACTCAAAGTCAAATTGAGGGTTTACAAGTTCCAGGGCACATTGGTACGAGAGTTCTCCAGTCTCGAACAGGCAGGTGAGTTCGCAAATTCCGAGGCGAAGAAATACCCTGGGATCCTTTTCAAACCGTACCTGGAAAAAAGAAACTCCGGAGACCGAAGGGAGGTCTTAGACCGCAGAGGCGGGAGGGATCGGAGAAACACGTCGGATCGCAGATCCGTCTCCAAAAGAAATGATACCCATTCCTTGACCGGCTCACACAAACGCAAATAAGCGCAGGCTTTTTCTGCTGTTACCGCGCACGCCCGTGCGTTTTTTTACATGGCTGCCTTGGCGGCACGTTCCTCGGGGATCCATTGAATTTTGATTTTCTCGTATGAATTTAGCGCTTTGAAATGGTGGGTTGGGGGCCGTTGGGCTTTATGCGTCATTCCGGCGAAGGCCGGAATCCAGAGTTCCCGACTTTCTGAGTCATCGGAACCACTCAACCTGGGTTTCCCTAAAAATTTCGATACCGATTGAATTCATCATATTCTTTTTTAAGCCAATCCGGCCAGAATCGCAGATCGATGGGATAACTCCCATCCAATGCCTGGAAGGAGCCTTTTCCGGCAACTTTCTCAATTCTTTCTTTGAGATTGTACTTGACCGCATCGACACCTATCAGTTTTGCGACGGCAGCGTTGATTTCATCAAGTGTTTTATCGTAGGGGTTGGCACCTCGAAAGGCCCGCTGCACCGCCAATTCCTCCAAGCACTCTCTGCCGCGGTACCATTCCTTGAAAGACGGGAAAAACATCGGGCCGTAGGATATCCAGAACTCGATGTATCTGGCCCCTGCGTTGTAGGTCACCCAAACAGAGCCGCCCTGGCTGACACTGCCCCGCACAACGCTGTCATCGCCCATCGCCACATTCTTTCCGCTTAGTAGGGAATCCACCCCGCCAAATTTGAGTCCGACCTCTTTGGATCTTGTTTGTCGTTCACCCTCCTGAAATGTTCGAACTGCCTGTGGCAGCTTAATCAGCGCGGGAAATAAGTTCTTTCCCAGGCCCTCTGCGAGTCCCACCGTAACGCCCCACCCGGATTCCGGATTGGGAATGACAATATCCGCCCTGGAAGTCTTGTAGTGATCAACCAGTTCCAATCCCAGCTCTTTTCTCAATTGGAAGATCTCTTTTCCCCGAAATAGGGAAGCCACATTTCCGTAGTAAACACCCTGAAATATATCCGGCATCATGGGTGTTTCCCGCAACCTTCTCGTTTCACACCCTCCCGATGAGCATATTGTCATCTCTGCGCCGTCATATTCCTTTTCAGTGATTCCATCCAGTCGTCGGTGGGAACAGGACTCGGAACTGGCGACAAAGGCTCCGTCAATGGTGGCGTAACAAAGCGGCTCGAAGGCTTTTTCATCACTGAGGACAATTAAACATGTTTCTCTGCCGTCATAAACCAAGGCGGCGATCGCAAACGTCGCACGCCCTTGCAGTTTCTTAACCAGCCTTTCGCCGGCTTCGAATTCGATACCTGCCTGAGCGATATATCGATGGAGCAACGCACCGATCACTTCTGTTTTATTATCGGTCTGCAAATCGTAATCCGGATCGAGTTCAGCAATGAGATCATCCGCTTTGATTAGGTAACCGTCCATGGTTAACGCGAGTTTAAACGTGGAGTCTTTTCTCGGGTGGATCTCAATGGGTTCCGCGTTTATCTTTTCCGCGACCTTTCTCTTGGTGTACCCGATATTTCCGATCGCGGCCACAGGCTCCAAATCCTGAAAAATCCGTATGATATTATAGTCGATAACCTCCGCAATTCTCCCCAGTCCTTTGTAGACGTAGATCCCTTTTCCGTTTCCGATGGCAAAGCCGGTGCTCGCCTTGCCGCGATGCTGGCAGGCGCCTGTGGCCAAAAACGTTTTGTTCACCAGTTCCTTATCATTCAATCCATAGACCCCAACAATTCCGTCCACCTGCATTCCCTCCTTGGGAGTCGCCCTTGGTCCTTTGTATGCCGGATTAGAATCCCTTCCCCTCCCCCTGGGTATCGATAGGGGGGCCGGCGAGATCTTGAAACAGTCAAATGTTATCGTCTGAATTGCAAATCAAACCGGATGCTCCTGTATCATGCGCTGAAAAAATGACCCCCTAAACTCGTCGGTCATACGGATTATCGAGATAAACCGGGATCTCGTTATTTTATATCGGCATGATAGCGCTGCAGCGCTTTTACACTCCCGTGCCCCATACGATTCCTCGCAATACCCCGGGCCGCTGCAAGGGCTGCAGTGAGCGTCGTGATGTAGGGGACCTTATATTTGATTGCCGCCTTTCGAATATAAGAATCATCATGTTTACTTAGCTTACCGCTGGGCGTATTGATGACCAGCTGAATTTCCTTATTCTTGATTCCATCCACAATGTTCGGGCGGCCCTCGTGCATTTTCAATACCTGTTCAGACTCGATGCCTTGCCCGGCCAAGAACTTGTGCGTGCCGTCTGTGGCTCTTATTTTCATACCCAGTTTGTGGAACTGACGCGCCACTTCAAGCACGGCCGGCCGATCCCCCTCAGATACCGTGATGAGTACGGTGCCTTCGGAAGGCAACGCTTGCTGGGCAGCCTCCTGAGCCTTGAAGTACGCAAGGCCGAAGGAGTCCGCCATTCCCAAGACCTCTCCCGTGGAACGCATTTCAGGACCCAATATCGGATCCACCTCCGGGAACATATTAAAGGGGAACACCGCCTCTTTGACTCCGAAATGAGGGATTGATTTTGGCTTTATCTCCAGATCGGACAGCTTTTTACCCAACATGAGCTGCGTGGCAATGCGCGCCATGGAAATATTGCAAACCTTTGAAACAAGCGGAACCGTCCGGGATGCGCGGGGATTTGCCTCAAGAATGAACACGGTATCATTTGCGATGGCGTATTGGATGTTCATCAGGCCGACGACTTTCAACTCAACGGCAATTTTTCTGTTGTATTCGAAGATGGTGGCCAAGTGTTTGGCGGGTATACTCATGGGGGGGATTACGCAGGCTGAATCACCGGAGTGAACCCCGGCCAGTTCGATATGCTCCATTACCGCGGGCACAAAAGCATCCGTGCCGTCGGCGATCGCATCGGCCTCCACCTCAATGGCATTTTCCAAAAATTTGTCAATCAAGATCGGACGCGCCGGGCTCACATCGACGGCGGCAGCCACGTAGTGTTTGAGCATCTCTTCGTCATGGATCACTTCCATGGCGCGGCCTCCCAGCACATAGGAGGGCCTTACCATGAGCGGGTAGCCGATCTGGGTCGCAATCTCCAGCGCTTCCGGCAAGGTACTGGCCATCCCGGATTCGGGCTGAGGAATTCCTAATTCGCGCATCATCCGACGGAAGCGGTCCCTGTCCTCGGCCAGATCGATGGTATCCGGGGATGTCCCGATGATTTTAACGCCCGCCTCGGCCAGCTCATTCGCGATGTTTAGCGGCGTTTGACCACCAAATTGAACGATCACACCCTCCGGCTTTTCCTTCTCGTAAATGCTCAGGACATCCTCGACCGTGAGCGGCTCAAAATACAGTTTATTGGACGTGTCGTAATCCGTGGAAACGGTCTCCGGGTTGCAGTTGACCATAATGGATTCAAACCCTTCATCCCGAAGTGCGAACGCGGCATGAACACAACAGTAGTCGAACTCAATGCCTTGTCCGATCCGATTGGGTCCGCCGCCCAGGACCATGATCTTCCGCCTTTCACTGGATTTCACCTGATCGGGAGCATTGTAGGTGGAGAAATAATAGGCTGCGTCTTGCACACCGCTCACAGGCACGGGCTCCCACCCCTCCACGATACCCAAGGAAATTCGCTTTTCCCGTATTTTTGATTCAGCGCGGCCCAGTAGCTGGGCCAAGTAACGGTCGGAAAAACCGTCCTTCTTCGCCCGCTCCAGGAGCGCATCCGGTATTTCCGCCCCCGTGGATCGAAGGATTTCTTCCTCCAGCTCCACCAGCTCTTTCATCTGCTCAATGAACCACGGTTTGATATAGGTCTTCTCATAGAGGGTCTCGATGTTCGCGCCTTTTCGCAGTGCTTCATACATAATGAACTGCCGCTCGCTGGATGGCTCGGCCAAGAGATCCAAAAGATCATCAAGGGGTCGTTTGTGAAAATCTTTGGCAAAACCCAATCCATACCGGCCGATTTCCAGGGAACGGATTGCCTTTTGAAATGCCTCTTTATACGTCTTGCCGATACTCATGACTTCGCCCACAGCCCGCATCTGAGTGCCCAGCTTGTCTTCCGAACCTTCAAATTTTTCAAACCCCCAACGTGCGAACTTGACCACGACGTAATCACCCCAGGGGGTGTATTTATCCAGGGTGCCCTCGCGCCAGTAAGGGATCTCGTCCAAGGTCAGACCCCCCGCCAACATTGCAGAAATAAGGGCAATCGGAAAACCGGTCGCCTTGGAGGCAAGGGCGGATGACCTCGATGTCCTGGGATTAATCTCGATCACCACCACCCGACCTGTCTGGGGATCATGGGCGAATTGGATGTTCGTGCCGCCGATTACCTCTATCGCCTCAACGATGTCATAGGAATACTTCTGAAGGCGCTGTTGGAGTGCGGGATCAATGGTGAGCATGGGGGCGGTGCAGTAAGAATCGCCGGTGTGAATTCCCATGGCGTCAACATTCTCGATAAAACAGACCGTGATGCGTTGATTCTTGGCATCGCGCACCACTTCCAGCTCCAATTCCTCCCACCCGAGCACCGATTCTTCCACCAATATCTGACCGACGAGGCTCGCCGCCAGGCCGCGACCGGCAATGGTTCTCAGCTCTTCCACATTATAGACCAACCCCCCTCCGGTCCCCCCCATGGTGTATGCAGGTCGAATCACCACCGGATAACTCAGATCTTCCGCAATCCTCTCGGCCTCCGCAACGCTGAAGGCCGGCCGGCTGTTCGGCATTTCGATGCCGAGGCGGCGCATGGTTTCCTTAAAGACAATTCGGTCCTCCCCGCGCTCGATGGCATCGACCTGCACCCCAATCACTTTTACGCCAAACTTTTCGAGCACGCCGGTTCGAGCCAACTCCGACGATAGGTTGAGACCGGATTGCCCCCCCAGATTCGGAAGGATGGCATCCGGCCGTTCCTTCTCGATAATCTCCGCCATCGTCTGTAAATTCAGGGGTTCAATGTAGGTGACGTCCGCCGTCTCGGGATCGGTCATGATCGTAGCCGGGTTCGAATTGACCAGCACAATCTCATATCCGAGCTTCCGCAATGCTTTGCAAGCCTGGGTCCCTGAATAATCGAATTCGCAGGCTTGACCAATGACGATAGGCCCGGAACCGATAATCATCACTTTCTTAATGTCTTCACGTTTGGGCATAGCAACGCTCTCCCGGTATCAATTTGGATTTTTGGTATCAATTTAGGTAAGCGTTCACAGGTTCAGGGCTTCCCGATGAAATCGGGATTCAGGGTTAAGGACAAAGAGAGGATTGAGGACTTGAAATCGTCGTTAAAAATGCTCATTTTCCCAAGTAATTGCCAATTTAGTTCCAGATTTTGGATTTGGCCTGACAAAGCCGACGCTTTTCTCATAAATACGTAACCCAAATGCACTCCCTGGACGAGAATTGAACCTTGAACCCCTGAACCTTTGAACCCGTGAACGGTTACGAAAAAAGGAACGTGTAAGCCATGGCATCGGATGACTTTAGAGAAATAGATATTGCGCACAAGGAGATATTTGATCGCGTTTTACATCAGGACCCTCCGGAAACTTCCGAACTTTGCTTTACCAACCTCTTTATCTGGCGACATCGAAACTATCCTGTCTGGCTGGAATGGAAAGGATGCCTGATGATTGTGCTTAGACCGTCCGGGAATACACCCTTCGGACTGCCCCCCATGGGTCCGGGAAACAAAGGGGAAGCACTCGAGGTTCTTTTTGCGGAACTTGGGAAACTTTCTCCGGAGCCGAGGGTGTGT
>JAWOGN010000224.1:0-10429 GCA_046496815.1 Desulfatiglandaceae bacterium | reverse complement strand
TCAGTAAGAGGACCCTCCCATTCCCATCATAACGGAGTATACCCCATGCGCAAACTATTCGGCACCGACGGAATTCGAGGCACGGCCAATCGCTACCCGATGGATGCCACCATGGCTTTGGCCGTCGGCCGGGCCGTAACCCACCTTGCAAGAAGCCGAAGCGGCCCGGCACAAGTGGTCCTGGGCAAAGATACGCGCGGCTCCGGCAACATGCTGGAAAGCGCCCTTTCCGCGGGCATCACATCAATGGGGGGAAATGCCTGCCTGGCCGGGGTGTTGCCGACGCCCGGCGTCGCGTTCCTCACCCGACGCCTGGACGCTCAGGCAGGGATCGTGATTTCCGCTTCACACAATCCCTACCAAGATAACGGTATCAAAATTTTTTCCGCAAGCGGATCGAAGTTGTCCGAGAAAGCCGAAGAAACGATCGAGCAACTCATCCTGGAAGGAAACCTCCCGGAAAAGTTGCCTCCGCCGGAGGGAATCGGGACCCTCGTACCCATTGAAGACGCCGGGCGGCGCTACGTCGCCTTCCTAATCGACACCTTCCCCGGAGATCTTTCCATGCGGGGGCTCAAGATCGTTCTGGATACGGCCAACGGCGCCACCTACAAAGTCGCTCCGGAGGCATTTACTGCGCTGGGCGCCGACATGGAAGTGATTCACAACCATCCCGACGGGGTCAACATCAATGACAACTGCGGATCTCAGCACACGCAGAATCTCCAAAAACGGGTCCTCGCGTCTTCGGCAGCCGTCGGTCTGGCATTCGACGGCGACGGAGATCGACTGATCGCAGTGGACGAAAAAGGACACACACTCACCGGCGATCAAATTCTCGTTATCTGCGCCAAGATGTTGAAGGACCTGCGTCGGCTGAGAAACGACCTCCTGGTCAGTACGGTCATGAGCAACATCGGTCTGGGTGTCGCCTGCAAGAAATATGGTTTCAAACACCATGCGTCCAACGTCGGCGACCGGTACGTCCTGGAGGACATGCAGCGGCTGCACGCGGCTATCGGCGGAGAACAATCAGGACACATGATCTTCCTCGACCATCACACGACGGGTGACGGTATTATTGCCGCCATGCAACTGATTGCCGCCATGCTGAGAGCGCGCAAGCCGCTTTCCGAGTTGGCGAAAATGATGGACATTTACCCCCAAACACTGATCAACGTCGAAGTGAAAGAGAAACCGGAAATTTTTAGGGTACCCCAAATCTTGGCGGCGATCCAGCAGGTGGAGGCAGAACTCGGCGATCAGGGCCGTGTCCTGGTGCGATATTCGGGGACGGAAAACCTTTGCCGGGTGATGGTTGAAGGGCCTACCGAGGCATTGACCCAAGCGTATTGCAAGCAAATCGCCGTTGAGGTTGAGCGTGTGCTGGGCTGAACTTGCATGCCGTGGGAGGATCACCGGGCTGTGGACGTATTTCATGAAGGACGATATCACCCCCCCATTGCCATCGATTTCCCTCGCGATGATTTGAAACTCGCCTTCAGCAAAAAGCATACGAGGCGTTTTTCATCTGAAAATGCCTCATAATTTCCCCGTCCCTTGCTTATTTTGCATTCCGAACGCCCATACACTCCCTTGAATCCGTCACGATATTTGTGAGCAAGTGGGTTCTTTGGAAAAGCAAACTGTTTGATAGGCCAGAATGACTTAAAGATACCCATTTTGACCCTGGCCATAACTTATTGAAATCTCATTTAAATTATTGATTCACTATCCGGAGGTGCGTCATATTGACGCGATATTCAAATTCCGTGCGTCCTTCCTTCGAAAGTCCGACCTGAAGATCCACCGACAATATGGATAACTCACTGTAATTTATACCCATTCAGTTTAAATCAAAAGGGCCATCCCATGGCACGTTTTCTGAATAACTGGATGTAACGGGGATATCCGATCTAAAACGCCGACATTGAGGGAAACGGTGCATGGAACTTCGAATCCATAGGATTCAAAACCCCTTGCAGTTGACATCAATTTGGCGATCTGAAGATTCCCCGAGCGGTATGGAGGCCGCCGGGGTTTGTCGCCATATTTGAAAACGCTGAACTACTGCCGGCATTCAAGGTCCGGGTGTTTGAGGAGATGAACGATGGGAATCCATCAAAACGTGTTAAATGCGGATGAAGTGTCCAGGTGGCTTCGGGTTCCAAAGTCGACTTTATACAAGCTCTGCAGTGAGGGGCAGATTCCTTGCGCAAAAATTGGGAAACACTGGCGTTTCGACAGGGAACTGGTCGAAGCCTGGTTTAAGAAAAGAATTGAGGAAAGCATCCTACGCAGGGCATGAACCACATGTTCAAATTGTCGATCACCATCAGCGGTTTACAGAAATATTTTGAACAACGGGGAATACCATGACAAAGCTCTACATTGCCGGCGGACCCATGGAAGGGATTTCCACTGAGCTGAAGGGTGATGTCAATTTCATCGGAAGGGCTTCTGATAACGACATCCAGATCAAGGATCGATCGATATCCCGCAAGCATCTGAAAATATTTAGTAAAAACGGTAAGTTTCTTATTGAAGACCTGGGAAGCGAAAACGGGACGTGGGTTGACGGAAAACCGATAAAGCCGGGGTATGAATTTGAAGTCAAAGAAGGGCTTCCCATTGCGATCGGCGACACCCGAATCAGTCTTGGGAAAAAATGCCCCGAGGATGACGCGGGTTCAAAGTACGCCATCAGGCTTTCCGGAAAACTCGGCGATAAACAAAACGACCTTTCATACAAGGAAAGGCGGATCACGAATCAGCGGGAACTGGAGCTGATTCACGAAGTGTCCAGTGCGCTGATGCAGTCACTGGATGTAAACAAACTCTGTGAAAAAATTATGGATTCTCTCTTTCATCGGTTTAAGAGAATCGATGGAGGAGCCATCCTACTCCTTGATGAGCAAACAGGAGAACTCAAGGAAATCATCGCCCGGTCACGAGACAGGAGAAATAACAGTAAAAACAGCTACAGTCGGACGATCGTAACGCGTGTAATTCGTGACGGCAAAGCGGTTATGATGTCCGATACCAGTCAAGAAGATGTGAATAAACTTTCGGATAGCATCGTAAGACTCAGTATCAAATCCATCATGTGTGTTCCTTTGGTCGGTAAATCCAAAATCCGAGGTGCGATTTACGTACACTCCACCAAAGTCCCGGACGGCTTCAGGAAAGACGATTTGTTTCTGCTTACCGGTCTGAGCTATCCGGCGGCCATGTCTCTGGAAAATGCGTTGCTCTATTCCAAACGGAAGCAAGCTGAAGAAGCGCTCCAAACGGCACGCCATGATTTGGAACGGCGGGTAGAGGAACGGACGACGGAGCTTTCAAAAGCCAACGCACTGCTGAAGCAAGAGATACGCGAACGCATGCGGGCGGAAGAAACACAGCGAAGAACAAACAAATTCCTGAAAAATATTCTGGACAGTTCCTCATCCATTTCCATCATTTCCACCGACCTGAAGGGCAATATCCTATTCTGGAACAAAGGCGCCGAAAATATTTTCGGTTACAAGGCGAATGAGATCGTAGGCAAACAGAAAATTGACGTGCTCTATCTGGATGATAAAACCAAAGCAGGTGTGCAAGAAGTCAAGTCGCTTCTATTCAAAAATAGCCGGGAATTGAGTTGTGAGATCAGAGAAGTCACAAAGGACGGCCGAACACTCTGGATCGAATCAACATTGACACCCCGATTCAATCAAGCGGGCCAAATCGTCGGAATTCTGGGAATTGGAAGCAACATTACCGAGCGTAAGCAGGCAGAGGAAGAAAAAAAGAAGCTCGAGGCTCAGCTCCGGCACGCTCAAAAAATGGAAGCCATCGGCACCCTGGCCGGCGGCATTGCGCATGACTTCAACAATCTGCTCATGGGCATCCAGGGAAACGTCTCATTGATGCTTCTGAAGTCGGACGCTTCCCATCCGCACTATGAAAAACTGAAAACCATTGAAGACTATATCCGGAATGCGGCGGGACTCACCAAACAGTTACTGGGATTTTCGAGAGGCGGGAAATATGAGATCAAACCTGCCAACCTCAATGACTTGGTGGAAAAGACCTCTCAAATGTTCGGCCGAACGAAAAAAGAAATCACCATTCATTTAAAGCTTCCGGAAGACATCTGGAACGTTGAAGTCGACCAGGGACAAATTGAGCAGGTGCTGCTGAACCTCTATGTCAATGCATGGCAGGCGATGCCCGACGGTGGGAACCTTTACCTGCAAACGGAAAACGTTACGCTTGATCTACCTGAAGTGACGCCCTATGGTCTCGAACCGGGCAACTACGTGAAGATTTCCGTTACCGACACCGGTGTCGGCATGGACGACGCAACCCAGGAGCGGATCTTTGATCCTTTTTTCACCACAAAAAAGATGGGTAGGGGCACCGGTTTGGGGCTCGCCTCAGCATACGGCATCATCAAGAACCACAGAGGCATCATCGACGTCGAAAGCGAAAAGGGCCGCGGTGCAACCTTTAACCTTTTTTTGCCCAGATCCCGAAAAGACGTCGTCAAAGAAAGCCACGCTGCAGAGGGAATCCTCAAAGGGAGTGAAATGATCCTGCTGGTCGATGATGAAGACATGATCATCGATGTCGGTCGGGCGCTGCTCACCAGCCTGGGGTATCAGTGCCTGGTGGCAAAAAGCGGCAGGGATGCCATTAAAATTTATGAAAAGAATCAAGAAACCATCGATATGGTCATATTGGACATGATCATGCCGGATATGGGGGGAAAAGAAACCTGCGATCGTCTCTATCAAATCGATCCAGACGTCAGAATTCTTTTCTCGAGCGGTTACAGTATCGACAGCCAGGCCAAAGACCTGCTGGAAATGGGGTGCAGTGAATTTATCCAGAAACCCTTCGACATAAAGCAATTGTCTCTCAAGGTGAGAGCGGTCCTAAAAAAAGCAGGCATTGTCCGTAAAAAAGCTTCCTGAGCGCTTGTTTTGCATATTTCTTGCATTGAATACGGCCCAAAGCGCTTCTCGGGTGAGCGTGAATCTTTTCTACCGGGAGTCCTAAACCATAGGCAATCGCTAAACGAACAAGGAACTTTCACCGGAGAAAATAACGGCATCATGGGAAGCCTGGTTTTGACGGATGTTCTGTTGGAGAATTCACTTTCAGCCTCACCATTAACTTTCGTCGCGTTGGAAAACAACGGATCAGCCCAACCTTTAATCTTGGCTCAGTAGCAATCCAATTACGGTATTCATATACAAACGTAACCCCTCAGGCAGAGTCCTCATGGACTCTGCCGTTTTTGTTTGAACGCTTGCATCGACCAACCAGAATTTGTTGGCTTCAACGTGGAAAAAAGGATGAAAATTGATTTTTTTGCTTGACTTTTACATTTTGCTTTGATACAGGGAATTTTGACGGCTATCGTGTTGACGAGTCTAACAGTGTGAGTCCGAAATGATTCTGTGGCTTGTCGGCGCGGTTAAGATTAACCAAGATCTTTTTCATGAAAGGAGGCAAGAAATGAAGACAACGGTAGGTTTACTTTGTATTTGTGTTTGTGTGATGTTGGGTGGCACAGCTGTTGCTGCCGACCAGGATCAGGTTCCTGACATCCTGGCATCCCTATCCCAATCTGAGAGTGTAATCGTATTGGACGATCAGCACCTGGGCCAGATTGAGGGGACTTTTTTTCTCGGCGGCAGTCATCCGGGCCTAATTAGCTCCATTTGTGGATTTCTGAAAGATCCCTGTGGCACCATTGGACTGCACCTCCGAGCCCCTCTACCAGGACACCCATCAGTGTGTGACTCCATCACAGGATTCTTGCGCGCCCCGCTCCGTACGTACTGGCTGCACAAGATGGCCATGCGCAATGGCGCGAATTAGTGTTCAAGAATAGCACATAAAAAGATTTGGAGGGGGCTTATAAGCCCCCTTTCTTTTATTCCAATCTTGTCAATACGGTTAAAAAACGATGTCTGACCGAAAAAAATACCCTTTATCTGTCTCTGTTGTTGTGGTCAGTGCCTTTCTGTGTGTTTTTTGCGGAGGCATTGGCTCGGTTCAACAACAGTCCTTCTCCTTAATTGAAACCGCTCGAGCTGAGAAAAACAGTGGTTCTGATTCCCCGTCTTCTTCCCCAACCACCATCGGCACAGCAGATGCGACCGAAGAAAATATCCTGAGGATCTCTCTAAGACGAGAATCCTCTCTTCTGCGAAAAGGGCAGATCCAATTCGAAATGGGCATTGATTATCTCCGAAGCAAAAATGAGACAGGTTCTTTTTTCGAAGAAACCAGTCGAAAGGTCAGTCTCCCGTTGTCGCTTCGTCTGGGAATTTTTGAAAACTTAAATGGTTTTCTCGCCATACCATTGACCTATAGCAATAGAGAAGTCAGCGTTGAAGGTGATGAAATTACCGACGATACGATTAACCTAGGGGATCTAACTGTCGGTTTCAGTGGGCAATTGCTGGCGGAGCGCTATTCCTGGCCGGAAATAATTGCGACAGTACAGTATCTTGAGCCAACGGGCACCGACCCTTATGGAGACGAAGGCACACAAGCCGAGACCGGAAGCGGTCACAGGGCGGTGACCGGGGGAATTCAATTCATAAAAACATCAGACCCCATTGTCCTTTTTGGGGGAATCAGTTACCTGCACCAATTCGAGACTCGAGCATTGGGGCAGGATATTCAGCCGGGGGGTACCATCGAATTTAATCTTGGGCTGAGCTTCGCTGCCAATGACGACCTTTCTATCAGCGGGCAGGCCATTGGATCTTATCAGGCTGATCTCGAGCTGGACGGGGAAAAATTAGATGGCACTTCCGAAGAGCCTTATTTTATAAGATTTGCGGTCACGAGCCGCTGGATTGCCGGTACTTTTCTGGAACCCTCTGTCACCCTGGGGCTTAATGATGACGCTGACTTTTATAGATTTGGATTGGCTATCATCCGGCGCTGGAATTAATTGACGAAAATGAAAACTGAGCGTTTCCTCCGCAACCTAACCACTTTGCTGTTTATTTTTACGATCTTGGGCTGTGCAAGTATGCCTGAAGTCTCAGATATCGAGCGTAAACCGATGAGGGCGGTAAGCGTCAAGCCTCATCAGGAGCTTCGCTCCTGGAAGCGCATTCGAGAAACCAATCTTATTATGCAAGATAGCGATTTCTCTTGTGGTTCTGCAGCATTGGCAACTTTGATGCGTTATTATTTCGATGATAATAAAACGGAATATGAGATTCTCAACAATATACTTAAGTTGCTCACCCCCGCAGAAATTCGTGTCAGGGAAGAAAAAGGGCTTACCCTGCTGGATCTGAAGCTCTGTGCAGAACGCCTCGGTTATCAGGCGGTTGGGGTCCAATTGACGCTACCCGTATTGGCCAAATTAAAAGGGCCCGTTCTAATTCACTTAATAAAAGAGGAGTACAAGCATTTCGCCGTATTGCGAGGAATTCGAGATGATACAATATATCTTGCAGATCCAAGTCGAGGGAATGTGAGACTTAGAACATGGAGATTTACGGAAGAATGGACCGGTGTAGCTCTCATTCTCGGCAAAAAGGGATTTGGCATTCCCAAGGAGCACGGGCTTTCGATGAGTCATGATGTGCCCGTTCAGGATTTTGGCATCGCTGTGATCCGGGCACGCAATAATCTAAAATAGCCGGTTGATTTCATGAAAACGGCACATGGCAGATAAATTGGCGTGCCACCTCCGTCATTCATCACCTGGAATCGCCCGCACTCCTACCGGGATATGGTGGGAAAACATCCGCCCCTGGCACTGGTCTCGGGGATTCCACTGGTGCTTGGCCTCAAGTGACCCCCTGATTCGGCAAGGAACGTGCCAAGCCACCCGTTCTCGGGTTCCTGTTCCGACAAAGATATCCTAAGCGTGCGTCCGCTTTATCCGACTGAAGCCAAGCACGATCAGAGTTGATAGGATGATCGGCAAAATGCTTAAATAGTGAGGACCCAAGGCTTGTTTCAAAAACGCCTGTCCGTGCGGCGTGAGCAAGGTCTTCAAGGGTGCGCCCCCTTGGATGTTTCCAAGGATGGCTGTTCCACCGCCCATGACAATTGCCCAAAGTGCTCCCGCTGATGTCAATCTCAGGCGTTTCTGAAAAAACGTCGCAAGGGTTGGAGCGACCACCCCCCCCACAAACACCTTATACCCGAGCAACAAAGCGGAAATGATGCCTTGCTGTCGACCGGCAATGAACCAAGCGGCAACCCCAAGCAAAACGACGAAGACACGGGTGATCTGAAGCTGTCTTTGCTGCACGCTTTTGTAGAAAGGCCGCACGACATTCAACGTTAAAATGGTCGATGCAGAGATGAGGCACGTATCTGCGGAGGACATGATCGCCCCAAGAAACCCGGCCACGATCAGTCCCCTAAAACCCGTCGGGATCAAGATCGTCAATGTTTTCGGCAAGGCCGCTTCAGCAGGGATGTCCGGGAAATGCGCTCTAGCCAAAAGGCCGAGAACGGCAAGTAGAAAGGACAGGGGAATGACGATCGTCGCCGCCAAAAGAGCGGATCTCCTGGCCACTTGATGGTCCCTTGCGCACAGAACCCGAGAGTAGATGTCCGGTCCCACCAGGTAGGGAAGCCCGACAATCAAGGGATAAAAAACCAACAGATCATACCAACCAAATTCGGGAGAAACCGGGAATTTCCAATGAGCGCCCGGAACATTTTCCCAGAAGGCGACCGTGTCGAACCGAGATACCAGTAGGAAAATCAGCGAAACAAAGAGGCCTCCAACAAACAGGACCAGTTGCCAGGAGTCGGTCCTGATGACTGAAACCTGCCCCCCCCAAAATGTGTACAGCGTGAAGATGATCGCCACAAACAACAGTGAAATCTCGAAATTGATCGAAAAAAGACCCGCCACCAGGCGGCCGCCTGCAATCAACTGGGCCGCTATCACGCCACACCAGGCGGTCGCAATCATAAGCCCCGCCGGCAACGCTGCCTTCTCGCCATAGGCCACCCGCAGTATGTCGGGAAGGGTGTAAACATTCAGGCTACGAACCCGCGACGCCAACAGGAGTGCAAATGGAATCAGCGAAAAGCCGCCGATCAATGTCCACCAGGCGGCCGTCAATCCGCGAGAATACCCGAGGCCGATCATGCCCAGGGTTGAAGAAGCCCCAAAAACGGTTGCCACCAGAGATAGGGTGATTCCGGTGGTGGTGTTTTTTCGTTCCGCCACCCAAAAGGATTCGGCAGACTGGCGACGCCCCTTCCAGCCCACATAGAGCATGATGAGCAAGTAGACGCCGATGATGCTTAGATCAACCATTTCAATTCAGTCACGTGTCATGCGCTCCCTGCGAAAAGCGGGGAGTTCAACGCTTACGAGGGGTTTGGTGGGTCAGATGTCAAAATAAGCACGTACTTTTTTAAGGGAGACCTTTCTCTGCTTCTTGAGAAATGTCGACTTTGCCTTCCGAATCCGCCCCAGGGACTCATGAAGCCTGGATCCCGAAATCTCGCCCCGAATTATCTTTTTTCGAAGGAGGGTTATACTCTCTGCCACCCCGGTTTGATCTTCACATATCAAAAGGATGTCAGCACCCGCCTGAAATGATTCAAGGGCCCCTCCGGCTACGCCCCAATGCTTCTTAATCGCACCCATGTCCAGATCGTCCGTAATGATGAGGCCCTTAAAGCCCAACCTTTCCCTGAGTATTCCCATAAGGATTTTGCTCGAAAGGGTTGCAGGCAGCGCGGGTTCCATATTCGGGTATATGGCATGGGACGTCATAACGCCGGAAACCCCTGCCTCGATCGCCGCTTTAAAGGGGGGAAGGTTGATCCCGTTCATCTCGTCGGCCTCCAGATGGATCGTGGGTAAATGATGATGGGGATCCAGGGCCGTCTTTCCCAAACCCGGGAAGTGCTTCGCCACCGCCATTACCCCCTTGCGCTGAAGTCCCCGTACAACCGTTTGCCCCAACTCGCTCACCCGATTCGGGTCGTCGCTGAATGTTCGACCCGCCAAGTGCTTTTCAGGATCTCCCCGTCTCACGTCCACAACCGGTGCCAGATCCATGTTCAGCCCCACCAAGGTCATTTCTACGGCGGTCACTTCCGCGAATTCTAAAGCACGTTCCACCGCCATGGGTTCCGCCCCGACGGCCTCGTTCCCGGGAAAACGAGTGAAAGGCTCCCGAAGCCTTGCCACCCGACCGCCTTCCTGATCCACAGCCAGAAAAAGCGGAATGCCGTGATGTTTCATCGCGGTTTGCTGCAATTCGCTGCAGAGCGTGGCCAACTGCACCGGATCCTCGATGTTCCTGCTGAAAAGAATAATGCCCCCCAAGCAGTAGTCCCGTATGAGTGCTTCCGTACGCGAATCCAGCTTGGTTCCCGGGATACCGGCCATAAACAGGCGACCGATCTGGGTGTCCAGTTCTGA
>JAWOGN010000165.1:0-18795 GCA_046496815.1 Desulfatiglandaceae bacterium | reverse complement strand
TTGAAAAAAATCACCCGCCCTGTGTCCCACCCGTTTGTGAAAAGCCTTTGAATGGAGACAGGGCGGGTGATTTTTTTCAACATATCGGCAAGAAATTACTTCATTCAATTGCAATAAATTACACGTTCCGCTCCCGGCTTTTCCAAAATCGATGCATTGATCACGAACCCGGAATGCTGTTTAATCTAAGTGACTGATAAAGCTATATAAAAATGAGTCTTTTCGCCGCCATCCGCATCAGTCCCTTCCGGCATACACCTTGCTAGTATTCCCATTATCATTGCCGCCCAACTTTAACAAAAAAATGGAAACCGGGTGACGAAACCAAAACGTCCAGAGGTTATAATTTAAGAAAAGGGAGTTCGAGGCGGTATTGAAAATAGCTTCTCGGGTGTTCGTGGCTTTTTTCGCGTGCAGCTCTAATCTCCTCATAGAAATGGGATAAGATGAGAACTGGTACCCCGAAAAACGCGGCACCTTGGGAAGCTACCCGGTAAACGGCCCTGTTGGTTTGTTAACAAGCAGCCTAACTCACATTTTCCTCCTAACGAGGCAGAGTCATTTTCGGCTCTGCCTTTTTCGTTCATCCCTTGATGAGTCTTGGAATCATCATATGATGATGGGGGCAGATGGATATGGGGTTCTGATAGGCGCAGCCCGCAAACGCCACAATATATTTCCTCAAATCCGGAAACGAAACGATCTCATCCACAAACCCCCTTTTGGCGCAATAAATCGGCCTTGAATTATCCTGGTATTGCTGCGCCAGCGCATTCATCTTGTCAATAACAGGCTGAAGATCGTGTCCGGCATCCTTTTCCTTGACCAGTCGCCTTGAAAACGAGGCGGCGGCGGCGGTTTCTCCATGCATCACGTAGATTTCGGTTGTCGGTGTCCCCAAGGTAAACGCGTTATGGTTGTTGGCCGTCGGGCCTCCCATGATATAGTGAGCCGCCGCGGTTCCCTTTCTCAAAATGATACAAATCTGCGGCACGTCCGTTTGTTCGATGGAATAGATGAGAGACTGTCCGAGTCCCAGAAGCTCGGCCTTCTCTGCGATGTCGCCCACATCGATGCCGGAGGTGTCCTGAAACCAGACGATGGGAACCCGGTCCCGTCCACAATGGGTCACGAATTCATTCATCTTGATCAGGCCCTGTCGATACAGCTTTCCTCCGATTCCAGGGTAGTCTGCGTACTCCGGATAGTTCGCCCCTAAGAACCCTTGCCGGTTTCCGATGAAGCCCACCACAAACCCATCGATTTTTGCCAGCCCCGTGTATACTTCCGGGCCGTAATCCGGCCTGAACTCCATGTGCTCGCTGTTGTCGAAGATACGGGCAAGCATTTCGTCAAAGTTGTAACTTCGCTTCTGGTTGAAGGCTACGATCTCATTGATATCTTCCCCGGAAAATCGGGGTTCCTCGGGTTCAGCCACCCTGAAAAATCGAGGGTCATACGCAGGAACCATATCCACGTATTTTTTTAGGGCGTCAAGGACCCCTTGCTCCGTTTCATAAACTTCCTTGAAAAAGCCCGTTTCATTAAAGTGAATGGGAACGCTGCCGGGGGGGACTTGCTTGAAGTGCCGGGTCGCTTCAATCAGTTGTTCGGCTCCTTCCTCGTCAAAATATCCCTTGGGACTCATGCCGCCTACAATTCCGCCGCCGCCCACGGCGATGTTCGCGTCTTTGTGCGCCAGAAGAATCGTAGGGCTAATGCCTTGATACCCGCCTCCGGCCGGGTTGGTGCCGTAAATGCCCGCCAGCACCGGAACTCCCAGCTTTTCCAATTCGGCATGGCGAAAAAACGTGGTACCGTTACCCCTTCGATTGGCATACACTTCCTGTTGTTCGGTGAGTTTCACACCACTACAATTGACGATCCACACCAAAGGCACGTGAAGCCTTTTGGCCATATCCGTGACCCTGAGTTGATTGTCCGCTTGTCCGGCAATCCAGGCCCCTGCCATCACCTTGTTGTCAAAGCCGATGACCACAGCCCATTTGCCGTTGATTTTGGCAAGCCCATCGATCACCCCCGTTGTACCTTCTTCGTTTAACTGGGGGTTGTAAAGCGTGTGAAGCGGGCACCAGGTCCCGGGGTCTATCAGGTAGTCAATACGCTCCCAGACGGTCATTTGTCCTCTTTTTTTGATTACTTCCGCCGGAATCCCCGAATTTTTGACGGCCTCTACGGCCTTTGCCACCTCTTTTTCCACCTGTTTGATCTGTGCGACGTTTTCTTGTGCGCTTTCCTTTTGTTTGTCCGTAAGCGCTTTCCCCAGAGGGGTCATTTTTTCAAAATAAGGTCTCATTGTTTCCTCCGTACTTTTTTCGCGGGGCCGCTCCAAACGCCCATGTGCTTGATATTTTTTTCGGCGAAAGGCCTCGACAACTTGGATCTACCGATTCGCCTTCCGGATGCCCAACTGATCCAGGGCGATGATCCATTTGCAAATGTTGGCGGAGCCCTCGACCATAAAATAGGGGGGCGCATCCCGATAGTAGCGGGCGACCGGATACTCGGTGGAGTATCCGTACGCTCCCATGATCCTCATGGCCATTTGCGACGCTTTGATCGCTATTTCTCCCGCCAGGTATTTGGCATGGGCAACCTCCAATGTATTTCCCAGTTGCCCCTGGTCTTTCTGCCAGGCAGCCTTGTAAACCATCAATCGAGCCGCCTCAAGCTCAGCAGCCACCTGAGCGATCATATCCTGATTCATCTGGAATTCACCGATGGATTTACCGAACTGCTGTCTTTCCTTGCAGTATTCCGTCACGGTATCCAGACATGCCTGCGCCAGTCCGACGCCTCCGGCCGCTGCGGAGAGTCGGGACTGATTTAACGACCCGAACACAATTTTGGCACCCTCGCCGGGCTTGCCGATAATATTTTCCTTGGGCACCTGGGTGTCTTCGACGTAAATTTCTCCGGTGGGAGTAGAACGCGTGCCCAGCTTTTCCAGGTCGGTTGTGGTAATACCATTGAAGTTCTTGGGCTCAATCACAAAAGCAGAGAGCCCTTTCCCTCTGGCTTCCCTGTCCGTATAGGCATAATAGATGACCACATCTGCAGCGGACGCATTGGAAATCCAGGTTTTCGAGCCATTCAAAAGCCAGTGGTCTCCCTTGTCAACGGCTGTGGATTTCATGGCCATCACGTCGGAGCCCGCATTCGGCTCCGTGATTCCAAAACAGCCGAGATACTCGGCACTCACCAGTTTGGGAATGTATTTTTTCTTCAGTTCATCGGAGCCGTATTTGTAGATCGTAAAAGCGCACCCAAGGGTCTGCATGTTGATTTGAACCCTGAGGGAACTGGATGCCCGGGCGATTTCCTCCGTGAGTATCATGGCGGCAAGCCATCCCATCTCGTTGCCTCCATACGCCTCCGGGATTACAGTGCCGAAAAAACCCAATTCCGCCATCGGCTTCATCACTTCCTCGTAAGGCAGGTGGTGCTTTTCATCCCATTCATCCGCGTAAGGGGCAATCTTTTCCACCGCAAAGTCGCGAGCCATCTCGCGCAGCATCTGCAATTCTTCGCTCAAAGCAAAGTCCATGTAATTTCCTCCTTCAATTCTCGGAATGATGTTGTAAGACTTATTAAGCCGGTTGCCAAAAAAAAATCAAGGCCTAACTTTAAAGTACTCGTAAAAAGTTCAAATTCAAGGCGTGCAAATTTTGTAATCATGAGACGTACTTATCGTACGTTGAATGATTTCGAAATACGGCACAACGCAGAAGTCAGACTTTTACGAGACCGTCAACTTTGGATCGAATGCTCAATCGAATGGGCATTCAACGCTTCACAAGTCACAAAATATTATATAGGCGATCGTCTGCTGATTGGCAACATATTTGTTTACAATGTAGCTATATTCTAGCTTGTTAACATTGGGTTTTTGTGATCACGCGAACGGTTGGGTCCTACAGAGAGCTAATGGCTGGTTGCCGTATGCAGTGATTCTAATGCGATTAGGGATATTGTTCATAGTGGGCGGCGTACGCATGAGTTCTTTTTCACATAACCCAATTGACTTTCAGAATGGAACGGGTTAAAAGATACGGGCGAAGGGTGATTTTCAAATCCATCTCCTCTCAGGATGGATTGCTTGAGCAATATTATCATGTGGTAACAAGTACTTAACGGAGGGAAAGTTCATGTCAGATGAAGCGATAAATGTCAGTGAGCAGAAAGGCGAATTCAGAGAGAAGGTTAATAAACTGTTGCCGGAGGGGAATCTAAATCTCTGCCTCACTTGTGGAACCTGTGCGAGTGGCTGTCCGGCAACCGGTCTGGAGAATATGGACCCCAGAAAATTTGTGCGAATGGTGGCGCTTGGACTCGACGACGAGGTGACGACGACGCCCTGGGTGTGGATGTGCAGCATGTGCCAGCGATGTATCTACGCCTGCCCCATGAAGGTGGATATTCCGCAGATGGTCTATCTGGCCCGTCAGAGCTGGCCCCGTGAAAAGCGACCCAAAGGTATCCTGGGCTCCTGCGACATGGCCTTGAGAAATGACTCGTGCAGCGCCATGGGGGCTTCTCCGGAAGATTTTCAGTTTGTGGTGGAAGACGTCTTGGAGGAGGTGAGGGAGTCCCAGCCCGGTTGGGAAGATCTCCAGGCCCCGATCGATAAAAAGGGCGCCTACTTTTTTCTCAATCAGAATTCCAGGGAGCCGGTGACCGAGCCGGACGAGTTGGTACCCCTTTGGAAGATTCTTCATCTTGTGGGGGCGGACTGGACATACGGTAGCGCGGGATGGGCGGGTGAGAATTACTGCATGTTTCTTGCCGACGACGAAGCCTGGGAGCACGTTACCGCGCTGAGCGCCAAGAAGGCGTCGGAACTGGGATGTAAGGTTTTTCTCAATACCGAGTGAGGGCACGTTACTTTCTCGGTCCTGGCAGGACTGAAAAAATTCAACATCCCTCATGATTTTGAAGTTGCAAGCATCTATCAATATTATGCCAAGTGGATTCGGGAAGGAAAACTCAAAGTCAACTCAGACTGGAACAAAGACCTGAAGGTCAAGTTTACGGTTCAGGATCCGTGTCAGATCGTGCGCAAAAGCTTTGGGGATCCGGTGGCCGAGGATTTGCGCTTTGTTGTGAAGTCCGTGGTGGGGGAGGAAAACTTTATTGAGATGCACCCCAACAAGTCCAACAATTACTGTTGCGGGGGCGGCGGCGGGTATTTGCAGTCGGGCTATACGGATGCCCGACACCAGTACGGAAAGGTGAAATTTGATCAGATCATTGCGACCGGCGCCGATTATTGCGTTGCTGCGTGCCACAACTGTCATGCCCAAATCCATGATCTTGCTGAGCACTATGAGGGTAAATATCATACGGTGCATCTGTGGACACTCATTTGCCTGTCTTTGGGGATTCTGGGTGAAAATGAACGTGAATACCTGGGACCTGACTTGGCAGAGGTCGGACTATGATTCGTTAAATAAGTCAGGCGTCTTGGCGTGAAGAAAAATCCCGCCCCGGAGTCGGCGGGATTTTTCTTTCTCAGGGGCTGAAGTGGAAGGAAAGGAATGGAATGGGAAACCCAGTGACAACGCTATATGACATCAAATCCAAGGAAGAATGGCAGCGGATTCTCGACAGTGTCTGTCGGGAACTGGGGATACCATCCGCCATTACCGACAAAGAGAATACAGTGCTGGAGGTGGGTGGACAACGCAATCCCCTTTGTTCAAAAATCCGTTCCAACCCAGAAGCGTCCTCCTTTATTTGCAGTCAGGCACAGCAATTTATGGCCGAGGCAGCCAAGGAAACGAGGAGACCGATAATTGATTTCTGTGACGCGGGCATGCTGAAGCTTGTCATCCCGGTTTTTTCTCAAGCGGGTTTTGCAGGAACGCTGACCGCCTGTGGTGCGCGTATTGAGGGGCAAGAACTTGAAGCTTTTCTTATCGAAAAGAGCACCAAACTGAAGGAAGCGGAGATTGAAGCACTGACAAAACGGGTGCCTGAAGGGGACCGGTCAAAAATATCCGCGATCACGCAAAGAATCTACCATCAACTCCAAAATACTATCCGAATATGATTCAAGGATATTTTTTACCACCAGGAGATGATCTTGTCGTGTTCGAAAATAAGGTCTAGCAGTTTTTCAAAATCTGCTTGCGGATCATAAAGCCTAAATATGGTGGCTTTCTCTCCTTGTGAGCCGTCGAAGGCAGACATGAGCGTTTTGGTGGTGTGATCCGGTTCTGTTTTTAAAATGTGCAGGATTTTCATCGGCCACACCTAAAAAGGAATCACGAGATCCATGTGTCTCAGTTTTCTGCCGATTTCATCCAGCGCCATATATCGGAAGCCGTATTTTTCCGCATTTGTCTGGTTATTGGAATAGCATTCAGCCTCCGTGTCCTCAAGCCATTCGAGATTTTCACGGTATGCATCCGTCATATCCACTTCAACGTTCAGCACAAACATGTGGACAAAGAAGTTTTCAACCGCCAGGCCCAAGGCTGAGCGACTGCCTTCCCACAAGTCCTCTGTTTTCCGTATCAACAGGGCGACATGCCGGATATTTTCCATGCTGTATTGTTCCTTTCTAGAGCACCACGTAACGATCACATGCTTCAATCAATTCCGCATGTCGGGCTTGGGTGGCGAAGTCCTTCGGGTCCAAGCCGTCGACGGGCGGTCGGAGTCCTTGGCTTTGGAAAGACACCTGACACAGAGACAGCTTGGCAAGGCCTCGGAGTTCTTTAAATCGCACGTCCTGGGTTAGCTCTGCACCCAGATGTGAAAAAAAAATGCTGACTTCCACCCCTTTTTTTTGGGCACTGCGACAAAGTGTTACCAGTTTGTCCATATGCTGAGCGGAACTTACAAGAATTCCCAGAGATTTTTTCATTCGACAAGACCGTTAAAAATTCATTGCTGAAAAGGTACGGTATTTGAATCCCGCGTGGCGTTGCATCTCAGAGTGATCCCAACGGCCCCCTTTTCCCATATGGGGGATTTTCAAAGTGCTAAAGTGATACAAAAAAGCGATGAATTTCATTGTGGGATAAAGACAAGCCGCACCGGGGACATCCTGTTTGGAATCGGCCTCATTCGGACTTAACCACCAGGACGGCTGTTTCTTCAAGCGCTCGAACCAGTTTGACGCTCACATCACCTAATACGAACTCTTCGGCCTTGGACATTTTCTTACGGCCGATCACCACCATGTCAACATGTCTTTTCCTGCATTGGTCAATAATTCCTTCGGCGATGGTGGCGTACGCCTCCGTCAACATGACGATCTCAATATTTTTCGGATTGTATCCGGAATCGACCAGTCTGTCCTTGGCCCTTTCCAAGATCGCCATATACCTTGCAGGGAGTTCCTTCGTGAATTTTTTCCCCATCAGGTCTTCGCTGGCCGATGGTTTTCTGAAAAGATGAAGCAGGGTGATATGGCAGTTTTCCGGACATAATTCGAGGCGAGCGAAAAAATCCAGGGCAGCCTGAGAACTTACGGAATCATTTAAGGAAACCAGGACGGAATTCGGCAAAGTTTTCCTCCCATTATTCAAAGTTGGAGTATAGACACCTGTTTAAATCTTCGATGATTTCATCCGCGTATTCGTAATATATGTTCGCCCCCCTTGAGAAATGCATAAGAATATCATTGAGAGGCTTTGGGATATCCGGGTAGAGTTTTCGTAAATTAATAAATCTCCGCTTATGGAGGATAGAGAAATCCTTGGGTTCGAGATTCTCTTGCAAGTTTCCGTAGGTTATCGAGTCACTCAGTATCATTTGAATCGTGTGAAAACCCTTGCCGACCGCATTGATTAGAATATTTCCCAGGCCGAATAAATCGAGGCTGAACGGGTTTTCTTCGGTTTCGTAGTCATAATCAAAGTCAATCCAGACATAGTTGCCTGTATCGCGCTCTATAATAATATGATCATTCCGGATGTCGCCATGCTTAAAACCATGAACATGAAGATACCGGATCGCTTCAAATGCTTTGACTATTTTTTTCAAAATATCCGGAAGCACTTCTTTCAAATAGGTGTCATAGCCCCTATCGAATAAATCCATATAAAGAAAAAAATTCGGCCCCGACACGATATCTAATATTCTGATAATGTTGCCTTTTTCATCTTTGTGTCCCGTACCGTGCATGAAATGGGGATGATCTTTGACGAGTTCTAAAATTCGCGCTTCCTTCTCCGGGTTCCTAAAGCATTTTACCTTGGCGTTTCCGAACCGGGTGTCGAATGATTCAAAGAAAGAGAGTTTCATAATCTTTTTCTCTCCTGACTCCATATCCACAACCCGCTTGACCCAGAACTTGGGGTCCTCCATTCCGAATCGACATTCACGCTCATGTCCCGTCACTTGATAGCGTTTTTCCCCGATTTGAATGATGTCCCCATAATCTATGGAAAAAATCTCAGTCGTATCTTTGACGAGTCGTCCCTTCACAGGCGATACCCCCCAGCATTCGGAGTGGAAGGCTCTCAAGCGCAACCTTCACCTGGTCAAGGAAGTTCTTGAGTCCATTGTAGTCGATGACCAGTCCCAGAAGCTCCGTCAGCACGCACAGGGATTCAATATCTTCCTTGTCGATGATCCAGGGTTCTGCATGATAAATCCTCAGTATGCCGATGATCTTGTCCCGGCTTTTAATGGGAATGGACAGCATGGACACAATCCCTTCTTTGGCGGCGGCCCCGGGATATTGAACACGGGAATCATCCTGCATATTCTCAACGAACACAGGCTCTCCCGTGCAGAGGGCACAGTGCTTTATATCGAAGAATACAGGCCCCTTTTGGAGATAATCCTTGCTGATTCCATAGCTCGCTACATGAAACAGCTGGTTCTCCTGTTCATCCAGGAGCATGATGCTGCACCCTTTTGCCTTAAATGTTCGGCTTGTACCCTCCGCAAGGTGTTTGATGAGGGTATTCAGGTCCTCATAGGTAGCGATCGCATGGCTTATGGCCTTGAAGTGTCGAAGGTAGAACCTTCTTTCCGACTTTTTCTGCATGGGCTTTTCTCCTGAATCGGCGTTTGTGGGGCAATTCAGCCGACTAAAAAAGGATTATACGCCGGGGGCGAAATGCGCCTCAAGGAACATTTTCGGCACGTCAGCTCCCTGTAAATTTGCCGCTTGTTTTTTTGCATTTTGGGATGGTTATTACGGACACAAAAAACTTTAGCACAGAAAATCCCGCGAAACAAGGCCAACAAACGGTGCAAAGGCCGCCGTTCGGTTTTCGCCTTGTCAGGGGATCCGAAAAAACGATTTACAATTATCGAGATTCGGCCTATAAAGTTTTTTCTTCGTGCTTTTTCCGGTAGTTATAATTCCAAAAAGACGCACTGAATGGAGTAAGGATTCATAGGTTCCGGGTTCAACGTTCAAGGTTGTAGACAAAGACGGAATTGACGTTCCGAAGAGGTGTCAACATAGGCGCTGTTTTCGCAAAATGGATTTCAATGAGCCACCGGTTTTCGGGGCTAACGGTGCGCACGGGGATTCAACCAAACCACAGGTGGGAGGTGACACCATGGCAGTCATCACAATATCACGGAAATTCGGGGCAGGGGGGACAACCTTGGGTGCAAGGTTGTCTCAAAGATTGGGGTATCGCTATGTGGATGACGCGCTGAACAAAGAGGTGGCAAAAAAGGTTGGGGTCTCTCCTCGGCAGGTCCGTACCCTGGAAAAAAGAGGAACGTCGAAGCTTATGAAATTACTGGATAAGATCGTGAGCCCGGGCTATATCGATCGCCGTCACGTCTCCGATACCCATGTTCGGCTGGACGAAAATCGGTATGTGGAGGAGGTGAAGGCGGTTATTTATAAGCTTTACGAGGAAGGAAACGTGGTCATCATCGGAAGAGGAAGCAACTATACCCTTCAAGGCTTTGAAGATACGGTACATGTCCTGCTCCTGGCGGACTTTGAACATCGTGTTCGATTTCTCATGGACACTTACAAACTGACGGAGAATGCAGCTGAAAAAGCGGTGAAACGCGCGGATATGGTCCGGAGTCGTTTCCTGTCTTACTTTTCAGATAAGGAGGATCACGATGACCCAATGCTGTACACCCTGACCCTCAACATGAACCGGATCAGCATGGGAATGGCTGAAGAATTGGTTTACACGCTGGTTGCCAAATGATTTCAAAAACCGAATCAAAGATTCGGTCCCGGACCGACGGAAGGTCTGAGGCTACTGAGAGGCGTTCCTTCCGTATTTGTGGGAGTCGATAGGTTTCGATGTCCGGGGGGTGATTCCTGAGGGGAAGCACATTTCCAAATCACGCACCTCGCTAATTTAAAGAGTGAGGAATTCCTCTGTAACCAAAGGACATTAAATTCTTCGCTGCTTCATCCGCGGTGATGCGTTCAATGGCATCTGAATGCTGTTCAAGCCAGATTCTGTAACACCTCAATAGGTTGGGATTGGTAATCGTCCAGGTTTCTCCGAGGAGCTTTAACTCCTCTATGATACGCCAGTATAGGTGCATATGCTCAATTCTCCCGATGGAAGTTTTTGTGGGTCTCTCGATCGGCATTCAAGAAATCCCCAAACCGGTTTTCGGGCGACGCGGGGATCCCTCGCCGTCACAGGCCGTTGATCGATTTCTTAAGGAAAGCGGCGAGCCCTTTCCCGGCGCCCTGAAGGATTTATCTCGCGTCTAACCCGCGATTTCCTCTTCGAGGGCTCTGATATATTGGGTGATCAGCATCCCCAGGTAAATGCAGACATTTCCGTCGATACACGCATCTGCGTCTTTCTTGTCAAGAATGGCGTGTCGCTGATGGGTTCCCTTTTCAAAAGAGACTATCCAGGCGTTTTTTTCTTCGTCAAACTCGAGAGACAGGGAAAGTCCGTATCGGGTGATTTCGGGATACATTGCCAGGAGTTTACTTTTAAGATCGTCTTTCGTGTAAGCCACAGCGGATCTCCTTCTTAAAGATTCAAGATAGTTGAATATCAAAGATACCATCATTTTTCAAGATGCGTCGGGAAAAAATCAGTTGCTTGAGTGGGTTTTACCGGAAATAATCGGCTTTATGAAGCGGTTTTAGGGAGAGGCCAAGACCTTACGACTCAAGACAATTTAAAATAGTGAATCCATGCTTGAATAAATCGCCCCAGGCAAATTGGATTTGATGCAAAAGAAGCTTGAAACCATTATGACGCAGTTGGTCGGCACCGGAAAAGGGACGGGACCCTTAACGGGTATCGACATCGCTCATCAGTTTCGACCCGACGAGACCGCCGCTGAGGCCACGTGGCGGAATCTGAATGCGGCTTTCTTGATTTCTTTATGCGGCAGCTCTCATCCCTATGGGTCCGGCGCCGGGAAGTACATCGAGTATTTGAAGACGCAGTCCGTGTGGAAGGTGCCGGTGGACTTCTACGAGGAATGCAGCTCCCTCATTCACCGTGAGATTCAAAAAAGGTACAACCGAGACAAAAACTTCCAACGGAACTTCGACCGTCTACTGGCGTGGATCGAGAACCCGCCCAACCTCCCGAGCAAAGTCAAGACCCAAAAAAGTGTTTGGAGGGTCTTTTTCCCTGAGGGGGTCCCGTACCTTGAAAATAGAAAGGAGGGCATCGAGGCGCTTCGGCGGAAAAGATCGGTGCAAATCACCCGTTTAAATTCTCGGCCAATCAAAGATCCGGCAAATGAAATCCTGTTTACTTCAAATATCCTGCTAACGGTTCCCGCATCCACCATTCGAATTGATGACCTGGATTTGCCTGAGGCTGCGAAAGTACAATTGCGTGAAGCGATCCGGGAACCTCAGCGCTACTGGTATGACCATCCCATTCAAATCGGAGTGGAGACGAAAAAGAACGAGATTGCCTATGGACTGTATGGCTTGGATCAGTCTGTAGCGTTTGAAAAGGAACGCGGCGTCATTGACAAAAACGCGAAACTCCACTGCATCCTCTCCGTTTCTGTTACCCACCAAGGCCTCCACAAGCCGGCAAGGCCATACCTGGAAGGAGTTTTGAAGGAAGCCGGCCCCATTCGCCATCTCCGTGTCACCGTATTGACCGAGTCGGATGTCAATAAGTTAATTGAGGAAATCCTCGAACCCGCTTGCAGGCATTACTTCGGCCGAGTAGACACCGACATGCTGCATGAGACCGTGGGTGTGGACGGGGAATATGGCCGGCACTACACATTCCTTAAGTCCATTTCGGCGTTCTGGCAGGTTTTTTTGAATCCAGCCGTGAGAGGGACCTTCAAGATAGACCTGGATCAGGTGTTTCCGCAACATGTACTGGTGGAGGAAACCGGGCTTTCGGCGTTCGAGCACCTGAAGACGCCCCTTTGGGGTGCAGAGGGAACGGATGCGGACGGCCGCGCGGTCAAGTTGGGCATGATTGCCGGCGCACTGGTAAACGAGAAAGACATCGCACGATCGTTGTTTACGCCCGATGTCGCTTTCTCGCCCCGGGACATCGATGGGGAGGGGTGGATATTTTGCAGTTCGCTGCCCCAGGCGGTTTCCACCGAAGCCGAAATGATGTGCCGCTACCGGACGGGAGACTTGAATGGTCGAGAGCGATGTATCCAGCGGGTCCACGTGACAGGGGGAACCTGCGGAATACTTGTGGAAGATCTGAGGAGGTTTAGACCCTTTACGCCCGGTTTTATCGGTCGGGCCGAGGATCAGGCCTTCCTCTTGTCCGTCCTATCCGAAACCTCCGGGGAAAGGCTGCGATATGCCCACAAAGACGGATTCATTATGCGGCATGATAAGGAGACCCTCGCAAGTGAAGCCATCCGGTCGGCCCGGATTGGAAAGTTAGTCGGTGACTATATCCGAATCCTGATGTTTTCCTACTACGCCAGGGGACTCCCCGGGTCTGTGCAGCACACAAAACACCTTCTGGATCCGTTCACGGGTTGTTTCATCTCCTATATGCCCATCACGGTGGTGGGTCTCCGGTTTGCTTTAAAAGGGGCCTCTCTATTTCAGGCGGGTGAGACAGAGGCGGGGCGCGCCTTATTGCAAATGGGGACGAGGCGATTGCGTGAAGTCATTACTGAATTGGCCGAGACCCGCAATCCTTTAAAAGAGCGTTTCCTTAACGAAAAGAAGGCGTGGGGCCTTTTTTTCGATTTGTTGGACAAAGTTGAAGCGGACTTAAAGACAGGGGACCCGTTTGCCCTTGAACTTAAAAGAAAGGCGTCAAATCTGATGAAAGCCTGCGAGATCGGTTGAGGCGGATCGGGTGCCGAAAAAAAGAAAACCCGGCTCCGGAGGATAATCCGGGACGTTCCATGGATCGGTTCCGGGCACATGGCGTGCAACCCGGAGTTGGTGTGGGCTTATCATGCTTTTTTTATTGCTTTTTTTGGATTGACACGCTCTGTGGGATGGCGTAAAGTACCCGGGACGTATCAATCCGGCGGCGTATAATAGGGTTTATTCTTGCCCTCCCAAGCGGACAAAACCGAAACAGGATTCAAAGACGGATAGGAAATGAAAGTTAAGTTCTGGGGAACGAGGGGGTCCATCCCGGTCCCGGGGAAGGATACCATCGAGTACGGAGGAAATACCACCTGTCTTGAAATTACACTTGAAAGCGGACGTGTCATTGTCGTGGACTCCGGAACCGGTATCCGACCTCTGGGGGAACGGTTGACCGCCGGCAGAGAAAAGGTGGACATTCACCTTCTCATCACCCACATCCATTGGGATCATGTCTGGGGGTTTCCTTTTTTTGATCCGATTTACAACCCGGAGAACAAAATAGTCATCGACGGGTTCACAACCTGCATGAAGGGGTTACGTGCGACGTTTGACAACAAAATGGGGGATGGATTTTTCCCCATCAAATTTGATGACCTCAAAGCCCGAATTCAATATCTGGATACCCTGAGCCATGGCCCGCTCCGGATTGACAGTGTGGTGATTGACTGCATTCCCCTGCAACACCCTCAGGGGGGGTGTGGGTTCCGATTTCGTGAAGGGAAAAAGACGCTGGTGTTCATCACGGATAATGAACTTACCGAGGAGGCTTGGGCTGGAAGACATCCCGAAGACTATGTGGAGTTTTGTAGGGATGCGGATATCCTGATTCATGATGCCCAGTATACGCCTGAGGAGAGAGCACGGCGCAAGGGCTGGGGACATTCCGATTATGTGGCCGCGTTTAACCTCGCGGCAAAATCCCACGTAAAGCGACTGGTCTTGTTTCATCATGATCCCACCCGAAAAGACCTTGAAGTCGTGTCCTTCAAGCATCAGTGTGAACAGCTTGCCCTCAAGAGGAATGTCAACCTCATCATCGATGCCGCCAAGGAAGGCAGTGCGCTGACGGTCTGATACACGCATCGACTCCATGCCACTTCGTTTTTGCGAGGGTGTCGCCGCGGTGTTTCCACAACACCTTGAATTGATGGGTCCACCGATGACGCGGGCGATCGAGGCTCTTTTGCGTGGTATTCACCCGAAAAACCTTTGAATACGGCTCCACTGAGAGAAGGCATGAACGGCATTTTTAGAATCATAGAAGAGGAAGAACAAAAAGGAAGCAATAAGAAGCAAATCTGCATCGGCCTTGATCTGAGAATCGCAGATAAGGAGATCCACTGCCCTGTTTCACGCGTGTGCGACTCTTACAAAGCCCTGGCTGCTGAATTGGATGGTATTCAGAAGCGCCTTGAGCAGATTCGAGAGGAAGCGAAAACCCGTTTTCAGGGACCTTCAATTAAAGAAGGGCCGGAATTCTCCCCGGAAGCGTCGCCTGAAGAGATCTGGTCCATGCTGTCGGGAATTCAGGAAGCCCTTTTCATAGAGCGCTTTAACACCCTGCAAGAAACAAAAAGAAAAGCGGTGGCTGAATATGTGCTCACCCGGTGCAATATTTTCTCCGGAAGAGGTGCGGTTTTCTCAGCGCGGTACAACAGCGAAACGGGATATATGGAGTGAGGTTCGGTGCGATGCGTCCGGAAATGAGACGGTTTTCGCAAAAAGAGAGCGGATTGTGAAACCGTGAGATACTGAAACAAGACCGGGCTCCGGAAGCCCCGGTTGGATGACGAATGCAGTCAGAGGAACAGCCGTTTCAGCATGAAGTAGACGAATGGAAAAAATATTGCGGGAAGCAGGTTCCCTACCTTTATTTTGACCATTTCGAGCATATTGAAGCCCATCGCTACAATAAGCAATCCCCCCACAGCGGACATTTGCGTTATCACTTCCGTCGTCAAGAATGGCTTCATCAAGGATGCGCTCACGGTGATGAGCCCCTGATAAAGGAATACGGACACCGCCGAAAACAGAACCCCGACGCCCAGAGACGCTGAAAATATGATAGAGCCGATCCCATCCAGCACCGACTTGGCGAACAAGGTGTCGTGGTTTCCGGTCAGGCCGCTCTCCAAAGCGCCCACGATCGCCATTGAACCGACGCAGTAAAGTAAGCTTGTGGTGACGAAACCTTTTGATATGTCGCCGCCGGTTGCTGAGAACCTGCCCTCCAGCCAGTTTCCCAAACGGTTCATCCTGCCTTCGATTCCGATGAGTTCCCCGATGACACTTCCAACAGCGAGGCTGGCGATAACGACAATAAACGCGTCGGTTTTCCACGCCATCTTGACACCAATCAAGATGACCGCGAGCGACACCGCATGAATGAGGGTGACGGTGCTTTTTTGGGGGATGAATCGACTGAAAGTAAGGCCGAAAAGGCTGCCTGCAATTATTGCCGCAGTATTTACAAGTGTTCCCAGCATGGTGTTTCCCGGCAAATTGTGCCCGTGACTTTTTTTAGGGAATTTAGAAAGGCAGCTTCAAGGAGTAAACATAGCCACCCCTCCTCACAATCAGATTCAACGCGTTCTGGTGATGATACCGGCTGATAGCCTCCCGAAAGTCATCAAGGTTCTTGATCGGCATATCATTGACCTTATAGATTAGGTCTCCGGGCTTAAGCCCGACTCGCCCGGCCGCGGAATTCCGCACGACCCGCTCAATCGAGACGCCGCCTTCGATGCCGTACTGCTTACGAGTCGCCGCAGAGATCTCAGCCACTTCGATTCCCAAGTTACGCGATGCCAAATCCAGCGCGAGTTCCACAGGGAAGGCCGTCGGTTTTGCCGGGATGCTCAGTTCATCGCCCTCTCTAAATATCTTAAGCTCAATGCTTCCCCCCGGTGTGAACTCACTTAAGGCTTGACGATAAGCTTGCGGTGAAACGGTAAGCATGCCGCCCAAGGCCATCACAATATCCCCTCGCTTCACCCCGGCCTGCGCTCCCGGACTTCCCTGAATGACATGGCTTGTCAGGACACCCCCCCTGTCCGAAGGGAAATTGAAATAGTTTTTGAGTTCGGCGGTCAATTCCTGTATCTCAACACCCAACCAGGGAAATCTAACATGTCCGGACTGAATTAATTCCCGCACAATCCGTTTGACTTTTTCTATGGGGATCGCAAAGCCGATTCCTTGGGCCTTCTGGTAAATGGCCGTATTTATCCCGATGAGGTCACCTTCAATGTTGAGCAGTGGGCCTCCACTGTTGCCTGGATTAATGGATGCATCGGTCTGAATTAGATTTCGATAAACATGATCGCCGGAGCGTACGGAACGATTCAGAGCGCTCACCACTCCGGTGGTCACGGTGTGTGAAAGGCCGAACGGGTTTCCGATGGCGACGACGGTTTCCCCGATCATCAGATCATCGGAAGCGCCCATGTCTATTTCCGGCATCTTCTCTTCGACCTCAATCGCCAGAACAGCCAGATCCGAGCGAGGATCCGATCCCAAGAGTTTGGCCGTGAACTCTGTTTGATCGGAGGTTATAACGGTGATGGCGGCAGCCTCGGCAACCACATGATGATTGGTTACGACGTATCCTTCCGTGCCGTTGAATATCACGCCCGAACCCAGGCTCGTTCGCGTATATTCCCGTGGGAAGACTTCCGGAAAAAAGTCGCGAAAAAATTCCTGCCCTGAAAAGGGAAAAAACGCACCGACCCGTTCTTTAGAAACGGTACTGATGTTTACGACCGCCGGACTTGCTTTCTCAACGGCATTGACCACCGCACTGCGTCTCAAAGCGGCTTGTGCTTCGGCATGCACATTGAGAACCAGAAAAAGGCATAAAAGTAGTAACGGTGCGGCCTTTGGGAGCGGCCCTCCGCCCATCGGCTTACCATGCATGAATCTCAAAAAATTCATATATCAGAAGCTCATTGTTGCTCGGCTCTCTTTCATAGAGTTCGGCAGAGATTTACCTTTACCAAGGATCGAAATCGAACAATTCCCCGCTTTGGGTGAGAGGTGGATCCTCAGAGCGGCCTCCTGAACACGGAGTTTGATTTTTTACCCCATGATCGAGCCGCTCCGAGGGGAGAGAACCCTGTTATGCATGCTTCCGCATTATGAACTTTTAACCGCAATCCTACGAGGTGTAGCGGCTTCAACCTTGGGAAGGCTCAACCGAAGGACACCGTCCTTCATCTCGGCATCTATTTTGCCCTGGTCAATGACCTGTGAGAGCGTGAACTGTCGATAGTATTTGCCGGTACGGTACTCTCGGATGATGTCCGCCTCCCCCGACCCTTCGGGTGCGTTCACCTCACCGTCCAGGCTGAGCACGTTTTCATGCAGGTCGATGTTCAGATCTGCGGCTTGCACACCCGGCATATCGGCCAACAGGGTGATCTCTTTATCCGTTTCAAAAATATCCACCGCCGGGGTAAAGACCACCCCCGGTCTTGTTTGTTCGGCCGGCGTGGTCATTTCCGCCTTTTCTTTTGCCTGAAGTGCTTTGCTTTCCGTATCTACCATTTTGAATCCCTCCTTTCGTCCGAATATCCCATTAGGAAGCTTTCACCGAAATTTGTTTGGGTTTTGCCGCTTCCGCCTTGGGAAGGGTCACCGTGAGGACGCCGTCGGTGCAAACCGCTTCCACCTTTTTTGTGTCCGTTCGGGCCGGCAGGCTGAGGATGCGGCTGAATCTCCCGGCTTCCCTTTCTCTGCGGTGATACTTGGCTTTCTCGTCCTCAGCGGGCAGCTTCCGCTCGCCCGAAATGGACAGCGTATCCCCTGTCACCGAGATATCCAAATCTTCGGCCTTCAAGCCGGGAAGTTCTGCACGGACATAGTAATTGTCTTTGTCCTCGGTCACGTTCATCAATGGAAACACGCCGGCTGCGGGCTCCCCGAAGAGGCTTCTTGAATACCCCCCACTCAGCAGGTCCATCTGCCTTCTCATACGTTCCAGTTCCTCGAATGGACTTGACCAGCTCCATGGGGGCTGATCGGTTCTTCTTCTCCATAACATGACACATCCCTCCTTCCATGACGATTTTTACTTCAGTTGAAATTAAAAAGCCCTAACAACAGCATCCTAAAATCCAAAACATGCGACTTTTATCAACCATTTTCAGAGCTCTTCAGAAAGTCCACCGATCCATGGATGGTTTTATAAAATAACTAATTCCAAAATTTCAGCTGTCAAGGGGGCGGGGAGAAAAAAGTACGGCAGGGCCGGACAAAAAAATGCACCGGTCTCTTGGGGATAGAAAAATAGGGGATTACCTGAGGCCTCCCGCTCCAGGAAGCCGTCAGGCTCAAATAATAAGCCGCAGATTCGGATTTCACAAGAGATCTGCGATTATCTCGGATATTTCTTTGACCGGCAGTCCTTTTTCTGTGGCCGGATCTTCCAGATTCAGGACGCAAAACGGGCAGCTCGTAGCGATCACTTCAGCGCCCTTTCTTAGGGCCTCATTGACCCGCTTTTCACTGTTCCTCGGGTA
>JAWOGN010000135.1:0-11886 GCA_046496815.1 Desulfatiglandaceae bacterium | reverse complement strand
GCGCGGACAGTCATACGCCGGGCGCTGCCGGCGTCTCCATGCTGGGCATTGGGGCCGGTGGCTTGGACGTCGCGATGGCCATGGCCGGACGTCCCTATTATTTCCCCTGCCCCAGGGTTTTCGGGGTAAGGCTCATCAACACACTTCCGGATTGGGTGAGTGGCAAGGATTTGATTCTGGAAATGCTTCGGCGGCACGGAGTGAAGGGTTGCGTGGGCAAGATCATCGAATACTACGGTCCGGGAGTAAGGACGCTGTCCGCCGCCGATCGCCAGGCCATTGGAAATATGGGGACCGAGCTGGGAGCCACGAGCACCCTTTTTCCTTCAGATGCAACCACCCGCAGCTATCTGGAGGCACAGGCAAGGGGAGCAGACTGGAGCGCGCTGTCGGCGGACGAGGGGGCTGAATTTGACGAGCATGATGAAATCGATCTCGCCAAGGTAGCGCCTCTGATCGCATGCCCGTCTTCCCCCGGGAACGTGGTTCCTGTGCGAGAGATTGAAGGACTCAAGGTGGATCAGGTCATTGTCGGCAGCAGCGCCAATTCATCCTTCCCAAACCTCATGGTGGTCGCAAAGATTATGGCGGGGCACCCCAAACACCCCGATGTCTCCCTGCACATCAACCCCGGCAGTCGACAGGTTCTTGAAAATGTCGCAGAGCACGGCGGGGTGCTTTCCCTGCTGACGGCAGGCGCACGCATCCACGAACCGGGCTGTCTGGGGTGCATCGGCATGGGGCAGGCCCCCGGAACCGGACAGGTGAGCCTCCGCACGTTTCCTCGAAATTTTCCGGGTCGTTCGGGAACTCAAGATGATCAGGTCTACCTTTGTTCCCGGGAAACGGCCGCCGCCGCCGCCCTCAAAGGGGTCATCACCGATCCGAGAGATCTGGGAAAAGAAATGCCCTATCCCCGGGTCGCACATCCCGAGCGGTATCATGTGGACAGAACATCCCTCATATACCCCAATGAAGATGCGCGTAAGACCGAGGTAATTCGAGGACCCAACATCCGACCATTGAGCGAAATGGAGAGTCTACCCGACACGCTCGAAGCCGAGGTGGTCATCAAGGTGGGAGACAACATTTCCACCGATACCATTATGCCTGCGGGCAGCAAGGTCCTTCCCCTTCGGTCCAATGTAGACGCGATCAGCGAATTCGTTTTCTATCAGATCGACCCGGGTTTTCACAACAAATGCAAAGAAAAGGGTAACGGGGTTGTAATCGGCGGAGAAAATTACGGGCAAGGATCCAGCAGGGAACACGCGGCGCTGGCTCCCAGACACCTCGGCGTTCGTGCCAAGATCGTGAAAAGCTTTGCTCGAATCCACAAAGCCAACCTTTGCAATTTTGGAATTCTGCCGCTCACGTTCAAGAACCCGGACGATTTTTCGCGGATCGGCACCGGATCGATGGTGACGTTTCCCGACATCCGGCATCACATCGGGAAAGGGGCTTCTGAAATCCCGACGGAGGTGGATGGGAAACCTATAACCACACTGCTGGATGTGTCGGCCCGTCAGCGTCAATTTCTGTTGGCGGGTGGGGCTTTGAATTATGTGAAAAAGGAACTCAAGCAAGCATCACTCCCGGCACTCGGAGATAAGGAAGGGGGGTTCTGATTTCGAGTGAACCTTGGAGAAAAATCTCAACTCGAGCTTTACGGAGGACACTATGGCCGAGACAGTAAATGTTAAGAACGTGGGACTGCGAGGAGTGACCGTCGCGGACACCAAGGTGAGTTTCATAGACGGTGAGAAACGTGTTCTCATTTACCGGGGATATCGAATTGAGGAACTCGCTCAAAGCGCATCCTTTATGGAGGTGGCGTATCTGCTCCTGAATGGTTCGCTGCCCCTTAAAAAAGAACTGACCGCCTTCATGACCCAGGTGACGGCAGCCAGAGAGGTCCCCCGGCATATTTACGAATGTTTCAAAAAATGGCCCAAGGATTCGAATCCCATGGATGTGCTTCAGGCAACGGTCCCCATGTTGGCCACGGTCGACCCGGATCTTCAGGATGAAACGAGAGCGGCCAATTTCAGGATGGCGACGCGGCTGATTGGGCGTTTGCCGGTTGTGGTGGCCGGTTGGCACCGGATAAGGAACGGGCTGGAACCGCTGTCACCGGACGATTCCCTTCCACACGCTGCCAACTTTCTGTGGCTGCTCCATGGACAAAAACCGGATGAGGACATGGCGCATGACCTGGACACCTGTCTGATCCTACACGCCGACCACACCTTTAACGCGTCCACATTTGCCTGCCGCGAAGTGGTTTCCACAAGGGCGCACATGTATGCCGGTGTAACCGGAGGACTCGGTGCCCTCTCCGGAAGCTTACACGGGGGCGCCAATGCTCAGGTGATGAAAATGCTCTTGAGTCTCGAGTCGGAAAAAAACATCCCCGGTTGGGTACGGAACAGACTGGACGGTGGCGAGAGAATCATGGGCATGGGTCATGCGGTCTACAAGACCATGGATCCCAGGGCGAGGTTTCTAAAGGATATGGCCGCTCGACTGGGAAAGAAAACGGGCCGAGAACGATGGCATGAGCTATCGAGTCAGATCGAGAAGGCAGGCCTCGAAGAATTTACGAAAAGAGGGAAGGCGGACATCCAACCCAATGTGGATTTTTATAGCGCCCCTGTTTATCATATCATGGGCATCCCCGGAGACCTCATGACACCCATATTTGCCATCAGCAGGGTAGCCGGCTGGTGCAGCCACATCATTGAAGAAAAATTCGCGGAAGCGCAGGAAAAACCGGCTCTTTACAGGCCCAAGGCCGAATATGTGGGGCAGTATTGCGGGCTGATGGGCTGCGAGTATGAAGCCCTGGAGAGCAGAGGGTAATGCATCAGAGAAAGACATCGAAATCTTTTAGAAAACTACTACGGAGTAAGCAAGAGAAAGAAACAGATCGGCGACCCCGATTCACTGAGGAGACATGACATAGCAACGGACGAAATGCAAATGAAATACAGAGAAGAACAAGACTCCATGGGAAAAGTTCGGGTGCCTCAGAACGCTTACTACGGCGCCCAGACCCAGCGGGCTGTGGAAAACTTCACCATCAGCGGGATCACATTTCCCCCGCCATTCATAAAGGCGCTGGGCAGGATCAAGAAACATGCGGCCCGCGTAAACCTTGAGCTGGAATTGATGAATTCTCAGATCGCACAGGCCGTCATTGCAGCTGCTGAAGACGTGGTGGCCGGAAATCTCGATGATCAATTTGTGGTGGACATTTTTCAGACCGGCTCCGGCACCTCGACAAACATGAACGTCAACGAGGTCATTGCCGGCAGAGCCAATGAAATCCTCACCGGTAAGCGAGGCGGAAAATCGCCGGTCCATCCCAATGATCATGTAAACCTGGGCCAGTCCAGCAATGATGTGATCCCGTCCGGCATCCACATCGCCGCCCTACACGAAATTCGGTCTCATCTGCTCCCTTCCATGAAATTGCTTCAGATGGAGCTGAAGGCAAAATCCGAGGCGTTCAAGGAAATCAAAAAAATCGGTAGGACCCACCTTCAGGACGCGGTACCCGTGATGCTCGGTGATGAATTCAGCGGTTATGCCAGGCAGGTTGAACTTGGCATAAATCGAATCAAAAGGACGGAAATTCACCTCTCCGAACTCGCCCTGGGGGGAACCGCTGTGGGTACCGGGCTGAATACCCATCCTGATTTTGCAAGAAAGGTGATCGCCGGCATCGCCGAGGAACTGGATTGTCCTTTCAAAGAGGCCGAAAACCACTTTGAATCGCAGGCAGCCCGGGATGCGGCCGTCGAGACCAGCGGGGCACTCAAAACCTTCGCGGTCAGCCTCACGAAAATTGCCAATGATATTCGATGGCTCGCATCGGGCCCCCGCTGCGGGCTGGGAGAAATCGGGGTTCCCGCCCTTCAGCCGGGTTCCTCCATCATGCCCGGGAAAATCAATCCCGTGATTCCGGAAGCCGTATTGCAAGTGGCTGCTCAGGTGATTGGGAATGATACCGCCATTACTGTGTCGGGTCAGGCGGGGAATTTTGAACTGAATGTCATGTTGCCTGTCATCACCTTGAATCTATTGCAGTCCATCGATTTATTGTGGAGAGCGGTGACGGCACTGGCGGAAAAATGCGTCAGAGGAATCTCGGCAAACAGGGAAAAATGCTTTGAAAATCTGGAACAGAGCCTTGCCCTGGCAACGGCGCTGGTGCCGGCCATCGGTTATGACAAGGCGGCTTCCCTGGCAAAAAAGGCCTATGATACGGGAAAAACCGTGAGAGAGATCGCCCTTCAAAGTCAACTTTTACCCAAAGATGAAGTCACTCGGATTTTAGATCGAATTGTGGGGAGCAAAGACCCGTCCGGATATTCCTGACCGGAACCCGGCTGAGAGGTTGAGGACAGAAAAAAACAAGACCCACCGGAGGCGCCGAATGGAAAGTATTGATGAAATTCGAAGGAATTACGAATTAACGCGTCTGGATGAAGACAATTTGAAGGACCTCGCGGACATCCTACTTCCATCCGTTGATGAGTTTGCTGCCGATTTCTGCAGTTACCTGATGAAAGATCGTTATACCGCTTCCTTCTTTAAAACCGAAGAGGCGAGAAAACGTCGGGAGGAAACGATCAAGAAATGGTTACAGGATCTGCTCACGGCCCGCTATGACAATCGTTATTTGGTAAAGCTCATAAAAATTGGTAAGGTTCACGTCAAAATCGGGCTCAAAGGGCATTACGTGAACGCATCCATGAACCACATCCGGAATTTCTGTCATCGCCGAGTGACGGAGCTGGTCGCAGATGCCGACCGAAGGCATGAGCTTCTGGATACCCTAAACAAGGTCTTGGACATCAACCTGGATGTAATGACCAGCTCCTATCGGGATGCGGAGCTCAAGAAGGTGTTTGTTTCCCAACGGGTTGAATCCGCACTCATTCAGTGGTCCGAGCGGTTGCTTCATGGTCTTAACCTGGTCCTCATGATCGGACTCCTCGTCATGGCTGTGGGGGTCGCCAGCCTTCTCGCGCAGGATGTGGTGTATATTTTCACGGGCACCCTGGAGAGCGGCGTCATCAAGGCACTGGGGTCGCTCTTAATCCTGTGGATGATGATTGAATTGCTTCACACCCAGGTGGAGCATCTTCGGGGTGGAAAGTTACACGTGCGGATTTTTGTTGAGCTCGCTCTGGTAGCCTTTATCCGAAAACTGTTTGTAGCCAGTATCGAAGAAAAAGACCCAATTACTTTTGGATTGCTTATTGGCGGGCTTTTTGTGTTGGGTATTCTTTTGTATCTTTTGGCTAAGGCCGAAAACACTCGGCAAAAGGCCTGAGTATAACAACGCATAGACGAAAAAGACCCGACGCTGAGACGGTCTCAAAAATCATCTATGGCTCACTGTGATCTCCGTATAAAAGAAACCCTGAGCGGCAAGATCCGCACGGAAAAAGGCGTCCATGCCGGATTTCAGCGCCCCCCGAAGAAGAAAAAGGCCGACTCTGTGCTCAGGCATTTTAACACGGTTGCCGCCAAATACGATTTGATGAATACGCTCCTCAGCCTGGGCATCCACCGTTCTTGGAAGCGGACGGCCGTCAGGATGCTGAGATTGAGGGAGGGAGATTGTGTGATCGATGTGTGCGGCGGCACCGGGGATCTTTCCATTTTGGCAGCCGGCGAGGTCCAATCATCCGGCAAGGTAATCCTGTATGATATCAATCGACGAATGATGGGGGCGGGCAGAGCGAAGGTGATGGGATCCCCTTTCGGCGGAAGCGTCTTTTACATCCAGGGCGATGCCGAAGCAATGCCGTTTCCCGACGAGATGTGCGATGCGACGATGGTGGGTTTTGGAATACGGAATGTGACTCACATGGAAAAGGGATTCCAAGAGATGCACCGGATCTTGAAACCCGGCGGCAAACTGATGTGTCTCGAATTCTCAAAACCCACGTCACCCCCATTTCGATGGCTGTATGACCTTTACTCCTTCCATGTCATGCCGTTCCTGGGAAGCCTGATCGTCGGTTCCCGACAAGCTTACACCTATCTTTCCGAATCCATTCGGATGTTTCCCTCACCCGACGAGTTGACACGCATCCTGAAGCGTATCGGTTTTTCGAAAGTTACCCATCGAAGCCTGACAAATGACATCGCAGTGGTGCATGTGGGTATTAAGCTTTGATGCTGTGAAATAAGGTTGCTTTAGCACCGTAAACATCGAAGGACTCAATCATTTAATTGCAGGAGATGTCAAATCCCGACAAACGGTCCTTTTTCTTTCACTCTGTTTTTCGCGAGATTCAAAGCACATTTTCGAGGCATCCGCTTCCGTTTTATGGATTCTTGAAGCACGGCGTCCGTATTCTTGACGATCTTCTTTTCAATCATTTCAAAGGACTGATCCCCGTCGCCACCGATGTATTCCACATAGGAGCTGATGACGCCACCGGCGTTGGCCACAAAATCCGGTACAACGGTGATCCCCTTTTTGTGACACATATTTTCCACGTTAAATGACATGGGAATATTGCTCCCCTCTACGATCAGTTTGAAATGAAGTCTTTCCACATCCGCATAACCGATTAAATCCGGTCTCGCTGCCGGGATCAAAATATCAGCCTCCACATCCAGGATTCGGTCACAGGATCGCTTATCGCAGACTTCCCCGCCGCCTTCCCGGCCGTAATTGATGACGGATCCGGTACGGTCCTTTATCTCCATCAGTTTTTCATAAGAAAGTCCCTCGCGCTGATAAATGGTTCCCTGGCTGTCGGAAACGGCTACAAATTTCGCGCCGGCTTGAGAAAGATATTTGGCCACCGGTTTTCCGACATTTCCGAACCCCTCCACGGCAAAGGCTGCCTCGCTTAGATTTAACCCGATCCGCTCCGCCGCCACGCACGTCGCATGGAAAACGCCGAAGCCGGTTCCCCCCAGTTCATGTGGCAATCCGCCCATATCCTCCGGCTTTCCCGTGCACGAACGCAGGTTTCCGTTGGCTTCGGCGAACCAGGCCATCTCCTGCTCACCCATATACATGTCAGGGGCAGCCACATATAACTCCGGACAGATGATTTTCAGAGCCTTCGCAAAAGCTTCAACCAGATCCTTCTTCGTGCCCGTGCTAATTCCCTTTGAATTTGCAATGATGCCCGCCTTGGCACCGCCAAAGGGCAACTCGGCAAGCGCACATTTCCAAGTCATTGCGCGGGCCATGCTGCCGACCTCTTTCATATCGACCGTAGGTGTCATACGGATGCCGCCTTTTCCGGGGCCGAGCACCGTATTATCGATCACAACCACCCCCGTCATCCGCGTCTTGGGGTCGTAGACGGATAGCATCTTTTCCGGTCCAAACTCGTCATGTTCAATCATTGTTCACCCTGGCTTCCGAATTGGTGTTCATAACCCTCCGCTATGCCCAGCTCGGCTGAAAATACAATCGATTTCGGCTGTGGCTGAACCGCTTAATCCTTTATTGTAACAATTTAGATTTTTGAAAGGACTCGTGAGCAGAACAACAGGGGCCGTTGGGATCTCTTTCAGAAGACCGCAAAGCCCTCCCTCACTCCATGGAACGGCAGCTGGGCCTCAAAACTCATCCCCGGACAGCCCCAGAAGGGAATCGCTGTTGCAACGTCGGTCTTCTCTGCCTTTACCGAGCCGCCTATTTCGGGATTGGGGGCGTTCTACGTGCAGTGTAGAGTTTGTGTTGCGGTCTTCTGAAAGAGATCCCAACGGCCCCTATCGCAGTGTTTCAAAAATCTAAATTGATACCCTTTATTTAATATAGCGAAGAAGGTCTACTTTTTCACCACTTTTTGTGAACTGATCCCGCACTGTGTTGAATATACCTTGATTCAGGAGGTTTTCAATGCTAAACCTTCTTCGATTCAAACTTGCCACAGGCATTGATTTCATCGACGTACAGACGGAATGCACTCGCTAAATGCCATTCACTTAAAACGATCTCAACACCTTGACTTTTTGCAGACGCCTTTGGTATCAAGTAATACATAAAAACCATGAAGCTCGGCCTTTTCCAAACCTTTGAAAGGATCAACAATGGTCTACCGCCGTGACGAGCCCTGTTTTCCATGAATGGAAAGCGGGGCTTTTTTGTTCCGAATCGCCCAGATCCGGATGTCCGCGCAGAAGCGAATCGGTCAGTGCAAAGCGGTCGCTTATCCGGTAGCAAGCCGCACATCTAGAGTATTCTCGCTTCCGAGTTGCAATTGGCTCGGCACAAAAAGTGGCTCCCGAAGCGAAAACACTGGGAGTGTTACACGTACGTTCAACCTATCGGTCACCGGCCGTCCCGGGACTGCCCGGGAGGGACTTTGCCATGAACCCAATATCAAAAAGGAGGTAGAAAAATGAAACTGAAGCAAGCGATGGGTGTTTGTCTGTTGGTGATGATGGCGATTGTCTTGATATCGACGGGAGCCAAAGGGGCGGAGCCCATCAAAATCGGTATCATCCAAGGTTTGAGCGGCCCATATGAAGTTTACGGAAAGCAAGAGGTCACGGGCTTCAAAATGGGTTTGGAATACGCAACCAAGGGAACCAATCAAATCATTGGCCGGGACATTGAGTTACTCATTGAAGACACGCAGCTTAAACCGGACAGGGGCAAAATGCTGCTTACGAAACTCTACAGTGACGACAAGGTGCATCTGGCAGTCGGTCCAACCAGCAGCGGCGTGGCGTTGGCGTGCCTGCCCGTCGCGAGAGACTTCAAGAAAATCCTGATTGTCGAACCCGCAGTGGCGGATGCCATTACCGGCAAGGCATGGAATCGATATATCTTTCGAACCGGTCGAAATTCCGGACAAGATGCCATCGGGAATGCTGCCGCCGTGTCAAAGCCCGGAGTGAGCATTGCCTGCATTGGCCAGGATTATGCGTTTGGACGGGACGGAATCGCCGCCTACAAAGCTGCAGCGGAAAAGCTGGGCGCAAAGATTGTCCACGAAGAATATTGCGATCCCAAAGGAACCGATTTTACCGCTCCGATTCAGAGAATTATCGGCGCGTTAAAGGATAAGCCGAGCCCCAAGTATGTATTCGTCATTTGGGCAGGTAAAGGCGGACCGTTTGTTCAGTTGACGCAGAGTGGTTTGGATAAGTACGGCATCGTCCTCACCACTGGGGGGAATGTTTTCCCGGTCCTCAAGCAATGGAAAAACCTCAATCTCGAGGGTATGACCGGTGCGGCTTACTATTACTATGAGAGCCCAGAAAACGCCGTCAACGACTGGTTCGTGAAAGAGCACATGAAACGCTTCGACAACACACCGCCGGATTTCTTCACCTGCGGCGGCTTTTCCGCGGCCATGGCTGTGGTAGAGGGCATCACCCAGGCCGGAAGCACGGATACTGAAACGCTCATCAAAGCGATGCAGGGGATGTCATTTATGACGCCCAAAGGTAAAATGACCTTCCGCAAAGAAGATCACCAGGCCCTTCAGCCCATGTTCGCCTTCAAGATCGAGATCAAGCCCGATGTGGACTGGGCGATACCTGCGCTGGTGAGGGAGTTGTCGCCTGAAGAAACAGCGCCTCCCATATTGAATGAGAAATAGCACAGGATGAATGACGATATTTCGGCGCCGATCATTGAGACCAGGGATCTGACCATCCGCTTCGGAGGGCATGTGGCAGTGGACCATGTAACCCTCGGGATTCAGCCGTTTACCCTCAAGTCCATTATTGGACCCAACGGCGCAGGGAAGACGACGCTCTTCAATCTCATGACCGGTCAGTACAAACCCACAGAAGGAAGCGTTTTGCTGAAGGGCAAAGAAATTACAGATCTCGGTACGGCCGATCGAACACGGTTGGGCATGGGCCGTTCCTTTCAGCTGACGAATATTTTCCCTGCCCTAAGCGTGCTGGAAAACGTGCGCGTGGCCATTCAGTCACGCAAGGGGTTGGGATTAAACTTCTGGAGAAACTATTTGCACTTCTCCGAATTAGAGGATGAAGCCTATGCCATCCTCGAAGCCGTGCTGTTGGAGGAAAAGTGGGCTTCTCCTGCCAGTGAGTTGACCCATGGAGAACAGAGAAAACTCGAAATAGCGATTCTCCTGTCCCTCGATCCGGAGATACTTTTCCTGGATGAACCGACAGCCGGCATGAGTCAAGAAGAGGTGCCGGCTATTCTGGATATCCTTGAAAAGATCAAGCACGCCAGAGATCGCACGATGCTCCTGGTGGAACATAAAATGGACATGATCATGACCCTCTCAGACACCATTGCCGTGCTCCAGGATGGAAGGCTGATTGCGGATGGTGACCCTGATGAGATCTATAGAAGCGAGGTGGTCCAGGAGGCATACCTCGGAGGAGGGTCGAGGCGTGAATGAAACCGTTTTGGCGGTTGAGGGAGTCCATACCTTCATTGGTCGACACCATATCCTGCAGGGGGTTTCCTTTGAGGCAACGGCGGATAATGTGACGGTACTTATTGGACGAAATGGTGCAGGCAAGAGCACGGCACTCAGGTCAATCATAGGCCTGTTGCCGACTTCCGAGGGTAGAATTCTTCACAGAGGGAGTGAGATTCATAAGAAAAAGCCTTATCAGATCGCCCGAGAGGGGATCGGGTTTGTCCCGGAGCACATGGGAATCTTTTCCAACCTCACGGTGGAAGAGAACATGCGGGTGGCGATGCTCGTGGAGGACGCGGCAACCGCTCACAGGCTCGAGAGGACCTTGGCGATGTTCGGCGATCTTCGCAAGTTCTGGACTGCCAAAGCAGGAAATCTGAGCGGTGGGCAAAAGCAGATGCTTGCCATTGCCAGAGCAATTGTGAACGACACGTCCCTGCTTCTTGTGGATGAACCCTCAAAAGGCCTTGCACCCATCATCATAGAATCCCTTATCGACGCCATCAATCAGATTAAAGAACACAGTGTTGTGGTCCTGGTCGAGCAAAACTTTCATCTGGCCAGCAGTGTGGGGGATCAATACTACATTCTGGACGACGGGACCGTCGTCCAGAAAGGCGTTATGCAAGAACTGGTCGGGAACCGGCAACTCAAAAGCCGGTATCTCGGCATCTCTAAAGCTGAAAACCCATCTGGAAATGAACAATGATAAGATCACGATGGCACTGAAACCCCCAGGGCACTGGGAGAGGCATCTGCCCCTTGCAATCGGAATGGGGCTCTTTTTGCTTCCCCTCCTGGGCATTCCAGTCAAAACATATCTGACGCTAACCATTGCGGGGCTTGCCATGGGCATGCTCCTCTTCCTGGTAGCTTCGGGTGTGAGCATCATATTCGGCCTCATGGACGTCATTAATTTTGCCCATGGGGCGTTGTTCACGTGGGGAGCCTATGTAGGCTTCAGCACTTTTCGGCTCTTGAACAAATGGGTGGATGCGGAATCGGTCCTTCAGAATGTGGGAGCTTTCACCATTGCCGTTGTGGCTGCGATGGTGGTAGTGGCTTTTCTGGGAGTTTTGCTTGAAAGGGTGATCGTCCGTCGAGTGTACGGTTCCCATTTGTTTCAGATCCTTATCACCTTTGGATCCACTATTGTGCTGGTGGAACTTATCCGCGTTTTATGGGGACCCAACGATGAGGTAATGCCCGTTCCATTGCGCTTTCAGGGAAACTGGGACGTTATGGATGTCATCGTTCTCAGATATCCCATTGTTTGTATCTTGATGGGTCTGGCCGTATATGCACTGATCCAACTTGTTCTCAAACGGACCAAGTTGGGTACAATTGTCAGGGCCGGCGTAGAAGATTTGGACATGGTCCAGGCTATGGGGCACAACATCTTTTTGCTGCTGACGGGCGTGTTTGCGGTCGGTGCGGCACTCGCGGCGCTGGGCGGCCTGGCCATGGCCATGTTTACCCT
>JAWOGN010000040.1:0-3384 GCA_046496815.1 Desulfatiglandaceae bacterium | reverse complement strand
TTTTTGGGGACGCGGCCGATCGATCTCCGAATTGAAGGAGAACTACAGGAATGACTTGCAGGAGGCGAAACGCAAGCAGGCGAGACTGGAGGAGACGTTGCTGATGATGGACCGGGTGGATGCCGAGCTTGCGGCTGAACAAGAGGAGGCTCAGAAATCAGGATCCATTCAAAGCGAGAGCCGGTGAAGGGCATTTTGGACCGCATACCCCCGCAAGGGCCCGGCCGGCACAAATCAGAGGACCCAAAGGAAATTTGAGTTCGGTCACCCGGACGTTGTGGCGCTGACCATTGTGTTTCTACCGGAAAAATCGACGCATGTTTCGATTTTTTTCTGGATTCGTGTTGCCTCAAACCTGATTTCATGAGAGATTCATGACGTGATGCCAAAAATATGCCCTATCATAATCGCATGGACGCTCCTGGAAATCTTTGCTGCGGGGCTCGGGAATGCCCGGCCGGCCGAAGTCCACACAGCCGTCCTCTGGGGCGGTAAGGAATTGGACGCCTTCAAGGCGATGATCGCCCCTTTCGAGGCGGAAACCGGTATTGAGGTGATCGTCGAGTCCGTAGGTCGGGATCTCCCCACGGTCCTGGTCACGCGCTTTCATGCCGGCAATCCTCCCGATGTGGCTGCAATGCCCAGCCCTGGGCTGATGCGGCAGTTCGCTGCCGAAAAAGGCTTGATCGCCTTGGATGAATCAATTGTGGCCGATCATCCGCGGGCCTTTGTGGATTTGGGCAAAGTTGGCGGCAGACTGTGCGGCATTTTTATCGGCGCCGATCTTAAAAGCTTGGTGTGGTATAATCCGAGAGAATTTGCCGCCAGAGGGTTTCAAATTCCTGCCACCTGGAGTGAACTCATCGCTTTATCTGATCACATCGTTGCCCAGAGCGGCAAACCCTGGTGCATCGGGCTGGAGAGCGGGGCGGCGAGTGGTTGGCCGGGCACCGACTGGATTGAAGATATCATGCTCAGAACAGCCGGCCCGGATATTTATGACAAATGGGTGAATCACGAGATTGAATGGATTGACGATCGCGTGTACCGCGCATGGGAATATTTCGGCACGATCGCTCGCAACAACGAATACGTTTTGGGGGGAACGACCGGCGCGTTAAGCATTCACTTCGGCGACTCACCGGCAGCCATGTTTACCGATCCACCGGGCTGTTATCTTCATCGCCAGGCCAGCTTTGTGCAGAGTTTCATAAAGCATGCCAAGCCTGGTTTGGAGCCGGGCAAAGATGTTGATATTTTCGTCTTTCCCCCGATCGATCCGAAGCACGGAAATCCCCTTTTAGGATCCGGGGACTTGATGAGCGCTTTCAATGACAGGCCGGAGATCAGACAAATGATGCGGTACCTTGCCTCGGCCGAGGCGCAGGAGATCTGGATAGCGCGCTTGGGAAAGCTTGGGGTCAACATCCAGATCCGTCCTTCGGTCTATCCGGATCGTGTGACTGCTAAAGCAGCCGACATCCTCCGCACGGCCAAATGCTTCCGCTTTGATGCCTCCGACCTTATGCCCGCAGCGGTTGGTTCCGGAACATTTTGGCGGGGCGTTTTAGACTATGTCAATGGGAAACGCCTGGATCGCGTACTGGAATATATAGAAAAGAGTGCTGACGATGCTTATCGAAACTAAAGACTGTTTTTAACGCCTTGTGGCTGTGATACCGAGATCGCCGGCTTGGATTTGAGCTGCCTGCTTCTCAGTGTTGAGCTGTAAAATAAGTGAGTTTCCTTGTTGCATACGCGAAGACATATACCCTGGCTGTATCTGGCCCCCGTGTTGATAATTCTGGGTTTTTTCCTGGTCTATCCATCCATTGAGACCCTCTACCTTTCATTTCTCGACAGAGATTCCCAGGAATTTGTAGGGCTCGAGAATTACATCTATGCCTTTACCGATGAGAGCATGGTCATGGCGTTTCGAAACAATGCCATATGGCTGATCTGTTTTACGTTTCTGAGCCTGTCCATCGGGCTGACGCTGGCGGTACTTCTCGATCGTGTGCGGTATGAGCAGGTTGTGAAAACGATCATATTTCTTCCAATGGCTGTCTCCATGGTCGGAGCCGGCGTGATTTGGAAATTCATCTACAGCTATAGGCCGCCCGGAACCGCGCAAATTGGGCTTCTCAACGCCATCCTGGATTATTTGGGCTGTGAGCCGGTGGGGTGGCTCATTCAGACACCTTACAACAACCTTTTCATTATTTTTGTGGGCGTGTGGATATGGACCGGTTTCTGCATGGTCGTATTCTCTGCTGATTACAAGAGCATACCCAAACAGCTCTTGGAGTCGGCCCGCCTGGATGGGGCCAGCGAATGGCAGACCTTTTGGAAGATTGTTCTTCCTCTGATGAAACCAACACTCGCCGTTGTAGCGACCACGATGATCGTCTTTGTCTTAAAGATCTTTGACTTCGTCTACCTCATGACCAACGGCAACTTCGATACAGAGGTGATTGCGAATCGCATGTACAAGATGTTCCAATACCCGGATTTTGGTAAAGCCGGGACCCTGGCAGTGATACTGCTTTTGTTGGTGATCCCCCTCATGTTGATAAATATCAGGCGATTTCGCAGAGAAGGAAAGGTGAGCAAATGAAGGGGTTGCTGAGAGCGCTGTCCGGGAGCGCCTTGCACATGGTTATCCTCATCATTGCCGTCATTTGGCTGCTCCCGTCGGTAGGTCTGTTGATAACGTCTTTTCGACCTCCACAGGATGTTGCCTACACCGGCTGGTGGACGGTGTTCCAAACCCCATTTGACTTCACCCGGTTTACCCTGGAAAATTACGAAAGTGTTCTCACCCGATACGGGCTTGGAAAAGCCTTCCTGAATAGCCTCATCATCTGCGTGCCTTCCACCGTACTCCCCGTTCTCATAGCCGGTTTTGCCGCTTACGCGTTTGCTTGGATGGATTTCCCCGGGCGGGAGTATCTTTTTTTGCTTGTCGTAGGTCTATTGATTGTTCCGCTCCAAATGACCTTTATCCCAATCCTGCGGGTATTCCGGGGGCTGAATCTTGCGGGAACTTTTCCCGCAATCTGGCTTGCCCATACGGGCTATGGCCTCCCGTTGGCCGTCTACCTGTTGCACAATTTCATAAGCGCATTACCCAGAGAGCTTTTCGATTCAGCAGCCATGGATGGTGCCTCAGCCATGGCGAGCTTCGTTCGCATTGTTGTGCCCCTCTCAGTGCCCGCTATTGCCTCGGTCATTATTTTTCAGTTTCTATGGGTATGGAACGATCTTTTGGTAGCCTTGATATACCTGGGTGGCGCACCGGATGTGGTTCCCGTTACCCTCAAAGTCGCAAACCTGGTCGGTTCCCGGGGCCAGGATTGGGAATTGCTCACCGCCGCTGCTTTT
>JAWOGN010000259.1:0-6920 GCA_046496815.1 Desulfatiglandaceae bacterium | reverse complement strand
ATCCAAGATTATGCACTCCCTGCCATCGCGGCGGGAGTTATTTTGAAATTTTTCTTGGGGGGTCATAAACGGATCTATGTGGGGGATGTGCTGTTGGGCTTTGGGCTTGTCTTCTATGGCCTTGCAACCATGAAGGCTGGGTTTGCACCCCTCAAAGAGAATCCGGCGTTCATTTCTTTTTTTACCAAGTTTCATGCGAATACGCTGAACGGTATCATCCTTTGCGTCCTGGCGGGCACCGTTTTGACAATGATATTGCAGAGTTCGAGTGCTACGGTCGGAATTACCATGGCGCTTGCCAGTCAGGGCCTGCTGAACTTTGAGGCCAGCGTGGCTCTGATTCTGGGAGATAATATCGGAACGACCATTACCGCTGAATTGGCATGTGTCGGCGCCAATATCAATGCGCACCGAACGGCCCGCGCCCATACGCTCTTCAATGTGATCGGCGTCGTCAATATCATCATTTTCTTCCCGCTATTCGTGAGGTTGGTGGTGTGGCTGACGAGCTCACTTCTCAATGTAGGGCCGCCCGATATCGCAGTAGCCGGGGAAAGGGTCAATGTTTCAAGATACATCGCCAACTCACACACCATGTTCAATATCGTCAACGCCACCTTCTTTCTTCTTGTCCTGCCTTATCTGGTAAAATCGGCCGTCTGGCTTACACCGCACAAAAGGGAAGATAAAGGCATGGATGAAATCCATCATATCAAATTCATCGATTTCAAGTATATTGATTCACCTTCGGTGGCGATCGGACAGGCCAGAGCTGAAATTTGCAGGATGGGAGAAACGGTCAAGGTGATGTATGACGATGTCATTTACACGCTTCAGGAAAGAAACCGCAAGAAGCTCTCCAAATGGAGAAAACGGGAAGATGCGCTTGATAATCTTCAAAGGGAGATCACCCAATTTCTTATTCAAGTGATTCAAAAACCAATCCTGCCGGAAGAATCCAAAGAGGTGAGTTCTCTCATTCGAATGACAAACAATCTCGAAAGAATCGGAGATGGCATTGAAAACATTGCGGAATTGATGGAAGAACTTTTTAACCAAAATCTACAGTTTTCCGAAGGAGGTCTCCGCGACTATCAGAGAATTGCGGGGGAAGTGCGGACTTTTATAGACTTCGTTGTCGAGGGCATCCGCACGGAGGATACAAAAATCATGGAACGGGCGGAACAATTGGAAGCAACCATCAACGACATGAGAGAGGAAATAAAAGGCAACCATCTCATGCGTCTTCAAAGTGCCATTTGCACGGTGGACCCGGGCTTGATACTGGTTGACATGCTCACGGCGTTCGAGAAAATGGGTGACTACTGCTACAACATCGCCCAGGCCGTGGCAGGGATCAAATAAGCATAGAAAGAAAAAGGAGGGCCGAAACACAGCCCTCCTTTTTGACTTCGGTAGGATTGAACTAAAATAGACCCGTCACTTTGCCGGTTGCCGTATCCACATCCACCCTCCTGAAGGCCGGATTGGAACTGGTGCCGGGCATCAAGCTGATGGTACCGGCGCAGGGACAGAGGAATTTAGCGCCGGAGTAAATGAGGACATCACGGATGGGCAGGGTCCATCCCTTGGGCACGCCCTTGAGTGCCACGTCGTGGGTAAGGCTGAGATGGGTCTTCACCATCATCGTGGCAAAATCGTCATACTTGGAATCACTCTCCAGCATCTTTGCCTTGGCTTCGGCCTCAGGCGTCCATGCGACGCCGTCCGCTCCATAAACCGTCTTGGCAATGGTCTCAACGCGATCCCGAAGTTTCATCTCCAACGGGTAGAGAAATTCGAAATTCGTCTTGGCATCACATGCCTCTTTGACGGCCTCGGCAAACTCCACGGCGCCGTCTCCGCCATCCGCCCAGTGCGTAGACACTGCACAGCGAGCACCCGCGTCTTCAGCATATTTTCGCACCATGGAAATTTCATCCTGGGTGTCGGTATGGAAACAGTTGATACAAACCACCGGGTTGATCCCCGCCTTACGTATCGTATTGATGTGATGCACCATGTTTTCACACCCTTTTTCCACCAACCCGACATCCTCTTTGGTGTATTCATCCGGCAACGGAAGGCCTGCAACCACCTTGGGACCGCCGCCGTGCATCTTAAGCGCGCGGATGGTAGAGGTCAGAACCGACACGTGGGGTTTGAGACCGCTGTTTCGGCACTTGACGTTCCAAAATTTCTCAAATCCGATATCCGCGCCAAATCCGCTCTCTGTGATATGATAATCAAACAGCTTGAGACCCACCCGATCGGCAATGATGGAGGACTGGCCCACAGCGATGTTTGCAAAAGGCCCGGCATGTACCATGCAAGGTTGGTATTCAGCCGTGCACATCAGCGTGGGGTTAATGGTGTTGCGCATCCATGCGGTCATGGCGCCTCCACACTCCAGATCACCGGTCGTCACCGGCTTGCCGCTCTTGTCAAAGGCGACGGTGATTCCATCAAGTCGCGCTCTCAGATCCGCCAAATCTTTGATAATGGATAGGATGGCCATACATTCGGACCCCACGGCGATACCGAACTTGGACTGCATGGTGAAGCCGTCCATCCGACCGCCGAGGCCGATGATGATGTTTCTCAACGACTGGGCGCAAAAGTCGATGATCCAGCCTAATTCCACGCGGGTGGGATCGATTTCCAGACGGCGCATCCCGGTCAATCGTTTCAACTGCTCGTCGTTGTAGTTTCGCTCATGTTGCATGCGAGCGGTCAGTGCTACCATGGCCAGGTTATGGGCATTCATGATGTCATTGATGTCGCCGGTCAAACCGAGGGAAAATTCGGTCATGGGAATCAGCAGGGAGTTGCCGCCTCCTGCAGCGGTTCCCTTAATGTTCATCGTGGGACCACCCGACGGCTGCCTGAGGGCACCGCCTACGTTCAGACCAATCTTGCCCATGCCTTCCATCAACCCGCATGAGGTGGTGCTTTTTCCCTCACCCAGGGGGGTCGGTGTAATCGCGGTCACCTCGATATACTTTCCGTCGGGTTTGTCCTTAAGGCGGTCGATAATCTTTAGAAAATCGAGTTTGGCCAGCCGGCCCATCGCCAGAACTTCCTGTTTTTCAAGGCCCAGTTTCTCTCTCCACTCATCCGGCGTCGGCATGTCAGCTTCCGCTGCTTCGGAAATTTGCCAGTCAGCCATCTCTACTGCGTTGTACGCCATCGCTCATTCCCTCCTTCAGTGTGTTTTTTTTATGGTAGGCCGGGGACGAATATCCCCGCCGTAGCCCTGTCTAACCCGCCAAAATCTCTAACGTTTTTTAAAGATCCCCTCGTATCACAAAAAAAATACATGGTCAAGCCTTATCATGTTCAAAAATTCACATGAATTTGAAGTCGGCAAACCCCCGTTGCGATCCCCGGAATTGACTTAATTCGGGGCGTCTGTGTCTTCGGCGATTCGGCGAGGGAAAATTTTAGAAAATACCTTGGACGGTCTCGTAAAAGGTCGTCACCCCGTTTAAAATCCCGATGAATGCGGGATCTTCGAACGGAGGTCCAGCTCCTCCTTAAGTAATTGAAAAACTGGATTCCGGTCTACACCGGAATGACGGAAAAAGGTGATTTCCGACTTTTTACGAGACTATCACCTTTGATTTTCAACGATAACGTGTGTCATCCTCCGGCAATCATCGGAATCAGAAATATTTCCGAGTTATCAGGTACGAGCGTTCGATCAAAATCAGGTCGGGACACCAGCGTATTGTTTACCCTTACAACCGCGTAGGGATACGCATCGTTCAGCTCCGTGAGAAGGTCTGCGACGCTCATCCCCTCGCGCCAAGCGAAATCCTTTCCCTTGACCTTGATCACGCCTCGACCCCGTTTGCCTTGAGCACTTCCAGAACTTCGGGAAAATCGATGCCGAGGCGCTTGGCCGTCTCAACGGTCGGGATGCCGTCGCTCGTCCATCCTCTGCGCTCGTAAACCGCATCTTTGAGCTTTTCGTACATTTCCTCGCGGAATTTACGAAGCAATCCCACCTTTTCCTCTGTCCCCCTACCCGAAATATCCACCTGATGGACCTCAACGAGTTGTTTGTCGTAGCGTTCTTGTCTCGATTCGTATTCCGCGGGGGTCACGGGTCCCATGGCACGGTATGGAATATCGTCGTGCCTGCGGCGACCGAAGCCCATTTTGAGGTTGAATATCCGCTGAAAATTGTACACGGCCTCACTCATGGTAATCAGATCTTCGGGGCCTACCCGGCGCCCCGTTACCGCACTGAAGTATTGCGCATACCATTCCACATGCTTCATGACTTTCGCCGGGTCTTCAGTCTCCTTATTGTCTTCAGGCACGATGTCGTTCCAGGGAAGCTTGCAGAGACCGCACAGTCCGAACCAGGTGCGAAAGGAGGGAAACCAATGAAGCGCCTCCGCCTTCTGCTCAAAGGTGGGAATAAAATTGTGTACCAGGTCAAGAAAAATGAGCCATGCCTCGTCATGCTGGGGCCCTTTGAGGGCCAAACCGTACCCCCCCTGCTGCGCAAGAGATTCTTTTGTCATGTATTCCGAGAACTCAAGCCCTTTGGCTTCCATGCCGATGTCTTGCATGACGGCGGCGTCCGCGCCGTAGTCTTCGGCGAAGCGCTTCTTCATGTTGCGGATGCCTTGCCCCACGGTTTTGCCGAAGCCCTCTCCGCGAGCCATTTGATGAACGAGTTCCAATGCGCTTGCTTTGTTGCCGAAGGACAGATCCAGGCCTCCGGTTTGAGACGCATGGATCAATCCGGTTTCAAAGCACTCCATGACGAAGGCAATGGAAGTGCCCACCGAAATTGTATCCAGGCCATAGGTGTCGCAGTAGAAGTTCATCTCCATGACGGCATGGGGATCAAAGATACCCAGATTGGATCCACAGCCGGCGATGGTTTCGTACTCCGGCCCGTCAACAAATACTTTTTTGCCCTTATGGGGACCTGTGAGCGGTACGAAATCCTTGACGCCATGGGAGCAGGCAACCGTGCAGCCCATCCAACACCCGTCAAAACCCGGATCAAATATACGCCTGAATACCTCCTGACCCATGTTGGGAGCCTCCCGGTGTTGCCCGTACCGGTAATTCTCCGTGGGGAGCAAATCATAGTCATTCATAATGGTGACAAGGTGGGTGGTCCCCACCCGCGCCATCTCATTCTGCTTTGGATCCAGTTTCACAATTTCTTGGGAATGCTTTTTTGCAATGTCTTTGAGCAACGCCGGATCCGCCGGATTGTTTGTGCTCGCAGTCACTGAATCCCAGCGGGCCACGATCGCTTTGATTCCTTTATCGGCAAAGACGCTGCCGATCCCCCCCCGTCCTGCTTGTTTATACCGGGCCCTTTTTCGCTTCGGATCATACCAGGTGAAATTTAAGCATCCAATCAATGTCTGTTTTGCCCCGGGTCCTGTGGAAACTACGGAAATGCTCCGCGGTTTATCACCGCCGAATCGGGTTGTCAGCAGATCTGAGATTTCGTATGCCTCATCGGGCAACCCATTTATCTCGAGGAGCTGAATCTTCTGATCGATTCCATCGATATAGATGACGACATCGGTCGATGTTTTCCCTTGAATTTCCAAAGCATCGAATCCACAGAATTTGAGATACGGGCCGAAATACCCCCCCACATTTGAATCCATCACAGCGCCGGTGGTCGGAGAAATCGAGGTCACAATGCTTTTCCCGGAACCCGGATATATGGGCGTTCCTCCCAACGGCCCGCTTGCAATACAGATCTCGTTCTCCGGGTCGTTCCACTTGGTTGTGCTTTTGACGGCATTCCAGAGCAGCCACAGGTCGAAACCTTTGCCCCCGACAAAGACCGTTTTCATTTTATCCGTCACCGGCTTCATCGAAATGTCTGAGTCGGACAGGCCTATATAAAGCGTTTGGTTTGCGTATCCCTTGTCTATGGGGGATCTTTCATACTTGAGTGTCTTGATCTCCGTTATCTTGAGCTGGGTCATCTTTCATCTCCTTCACTGTTATTTTATTCCTAAACTGAGCGGTTCCACGTTCAAAGTTCAGCGCCGCCTCTGGCCGCCGAACCCTGAACCGCTCAACCTTGGTTATTTGTACAGTTCTTCACATGCAAAATCACGGCAAAGATCGAAGCTTCGCAAAATCTCCGTGTCATCCGGGCCGACATCCCCTGTAACGGCCCGAAACATGAGTTCCGCCGTCCCCGGCCCGAGCATAAACCCCTGACCGCACATCCCGACGGCCTGGTAAAAATTATCCGGCGCGTTCATCCTGCCGATAATCGGAAAGCCATCCGGTGTCATGGGGTATTGACCCCGCCATGTCCTTCGAACCTTGAGGTTTTTGAGCATCGGCATAATGGCTAACATCCTTCTGGCGATCCTGGGCAGGAATACGGAGGTGGCGCGACTGTCCGTTCCCCAGATGGACGGTTGGGGCGTCAGACAGAACACCACATGTCCGATGGCGTTCTGGTAAAAATAAAAGTTCTTGGAGCCCACATCTTCCCGCATGTCCACAACCATGGGACCCATGAACGGCTTGACAGGTTCGGTAATTCCGGCCTCGTGGCAATCCGGATCGACCGGGATATCAATCCCCGCCATATTGGAAATCGCTCTTGCGCTGGAGCCCGCGGCGTTTAAGACATTGGACGACGCGTATCTGCCTTTGTTCGTGATCACGGAATCAATCCTGTTTTTCCTGACACTGAACCCTGTAACAGTCTCGTTGAATCTAAATTCAGCACCATGCTCGACGGCATTAAAGTAAGCAGAGTGAATGAACAACAACGGAGACGCGGAACCGTCTTCCGGAGAATAGGTGCTGCCGCGCAATCCATTCATATTGATTCCCGGGTTTAATTCTCGGTAATCCTCCGCAGAGAGCCATCGGATGTTCAAGCCGTATTCTTTTTGGACATTTAT
>JAWOGN010000212.1:0-11024 GCA_046496815.1 Desulfatiglandaceae bacterium | reverse complement strand
CAAGAACATCCTGCAACATCTGAATTATGTCCGTGCCAGGGACCTTCATTCATGGGTGGGAAAACAGGTCACCACCATCGGATGGCAGATCACCGGCAAAACGGTACATACCAAGGACGGGGAAACCATGAGGTTCATTTCTTTCGAGGACCAGACAGGCATCTATGAAACCGTGCTGTTCCCGGGAGTATACAATCGATACTGCCACAGGTTAAACGCAGCGCGACCCTATATCCTCAAAGGTCGGGTAGAGGAAAGTTTTGGTGCCATCACCATGACAGTGGAGTGGATCGGATTTTTAGACAAATATAATCAAAGAAATAAGATTGATGGTCTCGTAAAAAGTCATTTCACCGGTCATTGCGAGGAGCGAAGCGACAAAGCGATCTCCTGATTTCATGTTGTCGCTCTCAAAGGGCAAAATCACCGAAGACCTGTTTGACATGCTCATGAAGTGGCGTCATTCGGGTTTCAACGTGTTCTGTGGATCCAGAATTCAGCCTGGACATGAAGAGGCCATGGAAAACCTCGCCCGATACATCATCCGCGCCTCTTTCTCCCAGGAAAGAATGTCCTACATTCCAGAGGAATCAAAAGTCATTTACCAATCTAAGGATGGGAAAGACGAGAAGGTCTTCGATGCGATCGAATGGTTGGCCGCTATGTGCAGCCATGTTCCCAATAAGGGAGAGCAAATGGTCAGATACTATGGCTATTATAGTGATGTTTCCCGGGGCAAACGGAAAAAACAAGATCACGATGAACTAATACCCTCAATTTTGGAATCGGATGGATCATCCAAACAATACCGGAAAAACTGGGCCAGGTTGATTCAAAAGATATATGAAGTGGATCCCTTGACGTGTCCCAAGTGCAAGGGCCAAATGAGAATTTTGGCTTTCATCGAGCTTTGTTAAATTGGGGTCGCGGAAAGTGATTGATTTCAAATGGATAATTGGCGATTTTGGCAGCTGAAAATCGCCTATATGGACTTTTTTGAGGCCGAAAAGGACGTCATTGGCAAGAGACTATGGCGAGAGCGAAGCGGCATTATATCCCCGGGTATACCTGACATATCACCCATCGATGCCATAAGAGAGAATTCCTGCTCAAATTCTTGAAGGATCGGCGTCGGTATCTGCAATGGTCATATCAGGCAAGGAAGCGGTATGGTTTGAAGATTCTGAACTACATGGTCACGTGGCGAATACAGACAATATTTTTGAAGAGGCTTCAGCGTTTAGCCCTTTCGAAAAGGCTCAGCTCATCGATAAGCTGATATCAAGTCTTGACAAGCCCGATAAGGAAATTGACAAATTATGGGCAAAAGAGGCTGAGGATAGGATTGATGCCCGTGACGATGGGAGTTCGGCTTGAACTTGGATCTTGACATTTTCAAAATTATAAGTACAATGTACGCATAATTGAATTGCGATTCGAATGGGACAAACGGAAGGAAAGGGCTAATGTAAAAAAACATGGTATTTCTTTCGATGAAGCACGTTCGGTTTTTTACGACGAGAATGCAATTCAATTTTTTGATCCGGACCATTCCGATGATGAAGACCGTTTCATCTTACTTGGAATAAGTTTTAAACTAAGGGTTCTCGTCGTCTGCCACTGTTTTCGGGAAAGTGATACAAGTATTAGAATTATATCTGCCAGAAAAGCTGATAGCGATGAAAAAAATCAATATTGGGGGTACAGAAAATGAGAGACCATTACGATTTTTCTAAAATGAAGGGACGCAAAAACCCTTATATAAAATATTTAAAACAACCGGTTACCATGCGACTGGACTGTGATACTGTTTCGTATTTCAAATCCATGTCTGAGGAAACCGGTATTCCTTACCAAACCCTGATCAATCTTTATCTTCGTGACTGCGCCGTTACTCAACGGAAACTAAATATCAATTGGCATACTGAAAATGCCGAACAAGACGCTTCACATTGACCGGAAGCGTCGCACAGTTTTTGCTTATAAAATCATTTTTCTCAAGTTCAGCATTTCGGTTTTTTCCCCTATTACCAAGTCTACTTTCCGGCAAGTGAGCTTTTCGTTATGCGTCTCAAAAAACGATGGAGGAATTATGAGGATTCCAAAAATTACTCTGTTAACACTTGGCGTAGCTGATTTAAACAAGGCAACGAAGTTCTATGAAGCTGTACTTGGTACACCTCCGAACACCTCCTATGATGGTGTCACTTTTATTGAGCTTCCGGGAACTTGGATTTCTCTTTATCCGCTTGAGAAACTTGCAGAAGACATCTCTCCTGACGTTCCAATTATTCGCAGTGGATTCAGTGGGGTCACGCTTGCCCACAACGCTCGCAGCAAGGATGATGTCATTGCAATAGTAGAACGTGCAAGATCTAATGGCGCTCGTGTCGTGAAAGAACCACAAGAAACGTTTTGGGGCGGTTTTAGTGGTTATTTCGCCGACCCTGATGGTTATTACTGGGAAGCGGCTTGGGGGCCAATGTTTGATTTTACCGAGATTGGTGAGTTGAGATTCAAAGAAAACGCATAACAAGGCAAATTCAGCCGACGCAAAAAACCGCGCGGTTGGCAATGGCAATGCGCAATGGGGTCGCCAAGCTAACAGGTTGAAAATAAAATAGATCCAATACAGAAACAGCGTGATATAGTTGCCATAACTTCGTTTTTGGAGTGAAATTGAGGCATATGGGAAAACATAGTGGCAAGAGCAAACCGTCATTTTGTACCAGGTCATGTTTGGCATCTTACACATCGCTGCCATAAGCGTGAATTCTTGCTGAAATTCAGCAAAGACCGGCTTCGGTGGATGCAATGGCTTTACCAAGCAAAGAAACGATTCGGTTTGGTGATTTTGAATTATGTAGTGACCTGCAACCATGTTCACCTGATCGTTTACGGCAAGGACGGCAGAGAAACGATTCCAAAGTCAATTCAGCTTTTAGCTGGCAGGACAGGTCAGGAATACAACCATAGAAAAAAGAGAAAGGGCGCTTTTTGGGAAGATCGGTACCATGCTACGGCAATTGAAACTGGTGAACATCTTTTGAGAGGTCTCATATATGTTGACCTGAATATGGTTCGAGCTGGCGTCGTGAGTCATCCGGGACAATGGCCTCATGGAGGCTATAATGAAATTCAACGCCCACGGCGAAAAAATATTCTAATTGATTATGTGACTCTCGGTCATCTTTGCGGATACAGCAATTTCGATGATTTCCAGTTGGCGCATCGAAACTGGCTTGAAGCGGCATTAGCTGACAATAGAATACAAAGAGAAGAATGCTGGACACAAAGCACTGCAACCGGAAGTCGATCGTTCGTCGAAGCTGTGAAAAATCAAATGGGCGGGTTGGCGATCGGCCGGCAAATTCAAAAGAATGCAGAAATTTTCGAACTTCGTGAGTCTGGGTCGGTCTATAATACCATTTTTGATGTTAAAAACGACGATATTCAAGGTAAAAACATGTTGTTTTGGAATGTTTAGTATTTAATTTTAACTACTTAGCTTGGTTCGATCCCAGAGCACAGAGCAATCAAAAAATCGATGCGCCTTGAGCCTTGACAACCAAAAGGATACTATCTATATTTCTTGATAATCGTTATTATTAAGTAGGTGTTTCCCACATGGCAATCGATTCCATGAACACGTCTGAAAACGTCGAGAAGCGAATGGCGCAGATGGTCTCGAAGCTGAAAGACCATGATTTTCGCATTACTCCGCAACGGCTGGCGGTTTTGCGGGTGCTGGCCGCCAGTGAAGGCCATCCGTCGGTCGAGGGAATCTACGAGACGGTGAGCAAGAAGTTCCCCACCACCACCATCGCCACGATATACAGAACCGTCCACCTGTTGAAGCAGATCGACGAGGTGCTTGAAATCGCGTTTCCCGATGGCAGCAACCGATATGACGGAAGCAAGCCCTTTCCGCATCCCCATGTCATTTGTGTCCACTGCAAACGGATTATCCACCCGGCTCTGGGGTCTTTGGGAAAAATCAAGGCCGATGTGGCCGAAGAGACCGGGTTTGACATACTGAGTTACCGATTGGACTTTTTCGGCATTTGCGATGAATGCAGGAAAACAAAACCAGACAACGACAGGAGGTAATACTATGGCTGACGAAAGCAAGTGCCCGGTAACGGGCAGAACAAGCAAGCCCATCGCCGGGGGCGGCAGGTCGAACCAGGACTGGTGGCCGAATCAGCTGAACCTAAAGATTCTCCATCAGCACTCGAACCTGAGCAATCCGATGGGTGAGAAGTTCAACTATGCCGCGGAATTCAATAAACTCGACCTTGCGGTCGTAAAGAAGGACATCTATGCGCTGATGAATGACTCGCAGGATTGGTGGCCGGCCGATTGGGGCCACTACGGGCCGCTTTTTATCCGGATGGCGTGGCACAGCGCAGGAACGTACCGCATGGGCGACGGCCGCGGGGGCGCGGGTTCCGGCAGCCAGCGCTTGGCGCCCCTCAACAGCTGGCCGGACAACGTGAACCTCGACAAGGCGCGCCGCCTGCTCTGGCCCATCAAGCAAAAATACGGCAGCAAGATCTCCTGGGCCGATCTCATGATCCTCGCCGGCAACTGCGCCATCGAGTCCATGGGGCTGCCGACCTTCGGATTCGCCGGCGGCCGCGAGGACGCCTGGGAGGCGGAGGAAGACATTTATTGGGGCGCTGAAGACGAGTGGCTCGGCGACAAGCGCTATTCGGGGGACCGGGATCTCGAGAATCCCCTGGCCGCCGTGCAGATGGGCCTGATCTACGTGAACCCGGAAGGGCCGAACGGCAACCCGGACCCGGTCGCCTCCGCCCGCGACGTCCGGGAGACCTTCGCACGCATGGCGATGAACGACGAGGAGACGGTCGCGCTCGTCGCCGGCGGGCACACCTTCGGCAAATGCCACGGGGCGGGCGATGCGGCGCATGTGGGTCCCGAACCCGAGGCCGCCCCCATTGAGGAGCAGGGGCTCGGCTGGAAGAGCAGCTTCGGCAGCGGCAAAGGAGGCGATACGATCAGCAGCGGCATCGAGGGCGCCTGGAAACCGCACCCGACCCAATGGGACATGGGATACCTGAAGGTACTGTTCAAATACGAGTGGGAGCGGGTCAAGAGCCCGGCCGGCGCCAATCAGTGGCTGGCCAAGGACGTGGAAGAAGAGGACATGGTGATCGACGCGCACGACCCGTCCAAGAAGCACCGGCCGATGATGACCACGGCGGACCTCTCGCTGAAGTTCGACCCGATCTACGAGCCGATCGCACGGCGCTACCTGGAAAACCCAGAGGAATTCGCGGACGCCTTCGCCCGGGCGTGGTTCAAGCTGACCCATCGCGACATGGGCCCCCGCTCGCGCTATCTCGGCCCGGAGGTCCCGGAAGAGGAACTGATCTGGCAAGACCCGGTGCCCGCCGTCGATCATGAGCTGATCGACGAAAAAGACATCGCAGACCTCAAGGGCAAGATCCTGGCCTCGGGCCTGTCGATCCCGGAACTGGTCTCCACCGCCTGGGCGTCGGCATCCACGTTCCGCGGTTCGGACAAGCGCGGCGGGGCGAACGGAGCGCGCATCCGTCTGGCCCCCCAGAAGGATTGGGAAATCAACCAGCCGGACCAGTTGAAAAGAGTGCTGCAGACCCTCGAGGGAATCCGAAGGGATTTCAACGAGGCACAGGCCGGCGGAAAGAAGGTTTCCCTCGCCGACTTGATCGTCCTGGGCGGGTGCGCAGGTGTCGAGCAGGCCGCAAAGAACGCCGGCATCGAGGTGACGGTTCCCTTTGCGCCGGGACGCACGGATGCCTCCCAGGAGCAGACCGACGCGGCGTCCTTTTCCGTACTCGAACCGGCCGCAGACGGATTCCGCAACTACCTAAAAGCGAAGTATGCCGTATCGGCAGAAGAACTGCTGGTGGATCGCGCACAACTGCTGACCCTGACCGCACCGGAGATGACGGTCCTCGTCGGCGGCATACGCGTCTTGAATGCCAACTTCGGACAGTCCCAGCACGGCGTCTTCACCCGGCGGCCGGAGGCGCTCACCAATGACTTCTTCGTGAATCTGCTCGACATGGGCACGGAGTGGAAGCCAACCGCCGAAGACGAAGACGTTTTCGAGGGGCGTGATCGCGAAACCGGCGAACTCAAGTGGACCGGTACCCGTGTCGACCTCATCTTCGGTTCGAATTCCCAGCTCCGGGCCGTGGCGGAAGTCTACGGCTGCGAGGACGCCCAGGAAAAGTTCGTCCACGACTTTGCAGCGGCTTGGAACAAGGTAATGAACCTTGATCGCTTCGACCTTGCCTGATTCCGAAAGAGAGGTCTCTCTTCGAATGGAATAGAAACGAAACCGGATTCGTCATGGGCGTTCAACCCCCGTTGGGCGCCCATTTTCGTTCCAAAAGTTGCGCCTCCGATACAGCACGCAAATATAGGAGCGCACCGTTTTTGAAACCAGCGTATTCCGATGGCATCCCTGTCAAGCACTATCCGATAGCAACTCACGGTGATTTTGTTTTTGTTCATATGGATAATTTCATCGATTGGTTGCAGATAATCCTGAGCAAATCTCTCCGGATGATGTGTTAAAGCCGCAATTTCCATCATTAGAACTCTGGTTATGCTCCAAAATCTGCGTTTATTCATATTTTTACTGCTATAACGGCAATAATGGCGTGCTTACCATGAGGACTCCCTGGATTCCAATGGTTTATTCGACATTTTGCCGCTTTGACGGTAATTTGTATCATAAATCTCAAATGCCTTGGTTCAAAATGGTGATAAGATAAGGAATCCCCTGTGCTGCCAAAAAAAATGGAGATCAAAAACAGATCCCTTCTCGGCCTTATCATCCAATTTCATCGCAGAGCCGCCGGGCTTTCCAGAATTGAGCCGGCTCAAATAGCCGGCATCGGTAAGACAGCCATCTTTGATATTGAAAAAGGAAAGCCCACGATCCAATTAAACACATTGATCAAGTTTGCTTGATGCGTTAAATATCACGGTCCATCTCGACAGCCCCTTGATGGCGCGTTTTGAGGACTCAGATGATGCGGAAAGCTGAAGTGTTCGTGCGAGGCCCCCGGGCCTGGCCTGCCCTGATAGAACGCAGCTTTCTCAATCCTAAACTGAAAGCGGAGTACCTGGATCTCGTGAAGGAAAAAGCCGGGCGAGTTTGGACAGGATAAGAGGAGCTGAAGCACCTTGCTTGCCAAAAAGGGCTACCTCCAAGCGGGCTTATGGCCGTGCGCCTCCACGAGTGAACGAAAGCGGAGAAAAGAAATCTCATTTGACATCCTGAGAATTTGTTTTGGGCAATGTTCATGGAGATCATTTGATCCGGCACGCGCCATGAATGGCATCGCATGTGTCTGCAAAAAGTTTCGAGATCCAGTCCTCTCGCATGGCTGTTGCCGCGGCCCACGCCTTGCCCTCTTTGAGGCGCAAGTAGCGTAGCGTGGTCGAGAGAAAAGCGGAGTGACTCCAGGTCAGCGGGCAGACGGACAAAGGTTCTCCTGTGTGGGGGTGTAATTGCTCGGAAAGGACCCCTGAGGGCAGCGCGTGCTCGGCTACCCAGTTGAGCAGCTCCAAAGCTCGAGGCAGCCCCTTTTCCTGATCGGCCTTTTCCAAAAAATAGTCTGCAAGCCAAAGCGTTGAAATGAACCATGGATTCCCCGGGACATCATTTCCCCCGCGATAGTAGGTGTCATCTTCATACCGCGCCATGCCACCGGTCTTTGTTTCTAGCCAGAGCTTTTTGTGCAGCGCTTCCATTGTTGCTACAATCCGGGGATCATCCACAGTGTAGAGACCGAAAGCAAAAAGCCCCCAGAGGCTTGAATCGCATATCCCGTCAACTTTGAGATCATTTCCGTTATTTCGATACACCATGCGGCAGAAACGGCCCAGCGCTTCATTCCACAAATGCCTGGATGCAGCATCCCTGATCTCCAGAGCAGCCTGCCTGTAGACCCCAGCTTTTTCGTCCTCGCCAAACACCGTGCAGAAAATGGAGGCCGCCGCCAAACCGCCGAACACAGCGGAAACGGTAAAACTGGAAATGCCCCTGCGCTCTTCCCACAAGTCGTAAGAGGGTGCAGGAAGTCCTGTTTCCTTATCCCGATAAGAGACCATGAAGTCGGCAGCCCGCTTGATGAGGGACCGGTAAAGGGGCTTGATAAATTCAATGTCCCTGTAGATGACAAAGTGATGCCACAAGGCCCAAATGACAAGAGCGGTTTCATCTTCCTGGATCGGAAGCTGCGGTCCGTTCGCCTCATACCAGGGATGCCATGAGGATGCAAGGGTGCCGTCAGGATTATACTTGTGGAGGAGATAACCCTCCTCGTCGATGACCTTCGCCGCGAAGTTGTAAAATCTTTGCGCCGGCATGGGATAACCGGCCAAATCCAGGGCATGCGCCGTGAGCGCGCCATCCCTCGGCCAAACATAGGAATAGGTATCCCGGTTGAACTGGATCACATCCGAATCATTCGCAGCAAGCACGCCCCCCTCCCAGTCGAGTTGGGTGCTCAGCACGAGCAGGCTCCTGCGATAGAGCTTCTTGATCTTCGGAGGCAACTGGTCATCCGGAATCGTCTCCTTGCGAACCCAGAGATTCCAGTAGTCGGCTGTACGCCTGATAAGGGTCTCAGGATGCTTGCGCCTGACCACGGAATCCATACGCCTGACCTCAGCCCAGGCCTCGGCTGTGCAGATCCAGTAATACCCCTTCCCGGACCCGTGCGCATCCAGCTCTAAAGCGAGAGACACAACCGAATCCACAGACCCCTGGGCTATGGTGTTCCCGGAAAGGACGCCGTCCTCCGCATCCCTGTAGGTCCCTTCTTTGCCGCCCGCTCTCTTCACGCCCACGGCAAACTGCGACAGGTGTTGCAATCGGTCCGAGAAACCATTGATGAGAAAATACCGCGATCCTTTGTAATGAACAATGCCGCCTGCCACGGGATCATACGCTGCCGTATCGCCCACACTGTTGCCCGAAATATCGAAATCCTGACCGAAAAAAACTTCGATCCGACGATTCTCCGGGGCCAGGTTTTCCACCACGATTTCCCGGACAAACACGTTTTCGTGAAAATCCACGGCATCACGACACACCATCAAGACCTCCAGGTCCTGATGGTACAGGGTCACGTTGGTGACGAGGGTATCCTCCTCGTAAAGGAGTTCCTTTTTCCATTCTTCACCGACCCAGGAAAACCGGTTCCCGGCTCGCACGCCAAAGCGGCAGGTGTTGCCGCCCACATGGTTCTCCTGCCCCACATGAGGGAAATAGAGGTCTCGAATGAGGTAATCCCTGTCAAAACAAACCAGAAGGCGACTGTTCCCTACCGGGATGTCACGCGGCATTGTTCCACCCCCTCGAATCCATCGATCGCCGGACAGCAACCGCAGAAATCGGAAAAAACGGAGACGCGCTATAGCAGCCTATAAGGATAAGCACGTTTGGTCCACTCGCTCTCAGGATACTCAGCCTCCAGTTTTTCGTAAACATCCTTCAAGGGTTTCGGCTTGTGCGTCGTCTTGTAGAGACAGATACCTCGTAGGAAAATCGCCTCCGGCGCTGCACCGCTCTTCCGATAATTCCTGAGAAGCGCATTCAGGCTTTTCAACGCTTCTTCGAAGTTCTCGTGATCAAAATGAATCTTGGCTCTCCCGAGGATCAGCGAAGAGATCAGATCCTCGGGTGCAAGGAAGCCCACCGTTCTGTGATGTTCCTTTCCGTCCGTGTCGAGAGTCACCAGGGTGGGTGTCCATTTCACCCGGAATTCATCGGCAATAGGTTTCTGATCATGGGGGAACTGCAAAGGAATGAAATTCTGCGCAATGAAATCGATAACATCGGAATCGGGGAACGTAACCACGCCCATCTGTCGGCATCCGATTCACTCCGGGTTGTGGAAAAACATCAGGATGGGTTTGTTCTCCGTTTGTGCTCTGGATAAGGCTTTTTTCAGTATCCTTTCCCACTGGATCTCTTTTGCCACCGCGTATCCTCCTCCCACCAAAAAACAATCGATTTATAACATGCCCTTTTCTCCCTCGCAATTGAATTCAGAAATCATTGCCATCATATAAAGCCGTTCCTCATCGACATTTCGTCTTCACCATACCCAAAATCCTCCACCGATATTTCCTCGGAGCCTGCCCCGGACCTGATTTTGGAACCGAAAACTCCTTTCCGATCTAAGTCGTTGCGGATGGGAATCACTGGAGGTCTTTTTGCAATGCTCATGACATGGCGTCATTCCGGGTTTGGCGTTTTTTGCAGTCCACGGATTCAGCCGGGTGAGGAGGATGCCATAGAAAACCTGGCCCGATACATCATCCGGGCATCTTTTCCCAGAAGAAAATGACATATATCCCCGAGAAGGCCCAGGTTGTCTATCGACCCAAAGACCCCTGTTGTTCTGCTCACGAGTTCTTTCAAAAATCTAAATTGTTACAACTTTTTAAACTTCGAGTAAAATTGCTTCTATTGGGTATCAATAACGTGCTGAACCCGATCTTTTTCATAGGTAAAATCAATCAACGGGCCTGTGTTCAAATGCGCAATCCGGTCGGTATATGACGGGGATTCCTTTTGATATAAAATGCCAATGGGAATCCGGTCCCCCCATTTCCGGGACAATGAAAAAGCAGCGTCTAAGTCGGTGGCATCGTAGTCTTCTTCTGCCAGATCATAGGCCCTTTTATTATACCATGCAAAGGTATTCACCGGGTTAAAGGAGACGCAGGGCTGCATGATATCAATCATGGAAAACCCCTTATGCGCGATGGCTTTGCGGATAAGCTGGTTTAAATGCACTTTTTTGCCGGAAAAACCCCGGGCAACAAATCCGGCGCCAAAAGCCAGGGCCACGGCCAGGGGATTAAAAGAATTCGCAATCACGCCGTGGGGCTGCATTTTGGTTCTAAATCCGATATCCGATGTGGGCGACGCCTGGCCTTTTGTCAGACCATACACTTTATTGTTGTGAACGAGCAGGGTGATATCG